>JAAXHY010000577.1 GCA_012270665.1 Dehalococcoidia bacterium | reverse complement strand
CATGCCGCCGCTGAACTGGTGGGGATAGTCAACCAGTCTGCGCTCCGCGTCGGGTATTCCGACCGTCTGAAGAAGTTCCGCCGCTCTGACCCTTGCCTGCTGCCTGGTCATACCCTGGTGGAGTTCGAGCGTCTCGGTCAACTGGCGTCCTATAGTCAGAACCGGGTTGAGAGAGGTCATCGGCTCCTGGAAGACCATAGCGATGCGATTGCCCCGGATGTTGCGCATCTCAGCGTCATCCATCTCCAGCAGATCTTCCCCCTCGAATACTACTTCACCGGCCACGGTGCGCCCGGGAGGCGACGGAACCAGACGCATTATGGAAAGAGCGTGAACGCTCTTGCCGCATCCGCTTTCGCCCACGACTCCCAGCACCTCCCCTTCTTCAAGGTCGTAGGTGATGCCGTCAACCGCCTTGACGACTCCGTCCTGGGTGAAGAAGTGAGTGGTGAGATTGTTCACTTCCAGTAGTTTGGCCATTAAGATACTCCCTACACCGGCTGTAGTTTTTCAACAAACAGATGATACTACAGAATCCGAAAGCGCGGCTGAATCCGCGCAAGCTCAAGCGATAGCAAGTCCAAGCTGGTCTTGGCTAGCGTCAAGATATGCGTTTTATGCCGCATTGTCAAGAGAAAGAATCTCTTACGCACAGTCGCATCGCTTGTTTCTGGTTTGCTAGACTTTAGCCCGACTCCCCTACTCAGAACCGTCACATCCACCGACTTGCGCAACTCACGACGCACCCGAAATATCTTCTACGGATGGTACCTTGTAGGCATCTCCAGTTTCATGCTGATGTTGATGTCAACCACGGTATTTCAGGGTGTCGGTACCTTTTTCGTAGCCCTCGAGCGCAACTTCGGCTGGAACCGCACCACTCTGTCAGGCGCGTTCGCGCTCTCCCGCGCTGAGGGCGCTCTGCTCGGCCCCATAGAGGGGTTCCTCGTTGATCGTCTCGGCACCCGCAGAATGGTTGTAATCGGCTACTTCATCATGGGCCTCGGGTTCATCTTCTACTCTCAGATACAGGAGGTGTGGCACTTCTACGTGGCATACCTGGCCATATCGCTTGGCTCCGGCGTGGGAGGCTGGATTGCGATAGTAACGCTGATAAACAACTGGTTCTCCCGACGGCGAGCGCTCGCTATGTCTATTGCGGTTTCCGGCGTCCAACTCGGGGGCTTCCTCGTTCCCCTCATGGCATGGGGAATAGAAAATCACGACTTCCGCATGACGTCGCTCGGAATCGGCTTTGTTCTGATACTTGTAGCTATCCCGGCGTCCCGTTTCATGCACAACCTGCCGGAAGATATAGGATCGCAGCCTGACGGAGACCCTGCTCGTCGAGTCCAAGATTCTGGTCCCAGCCCTTCCGGGACCGATTCTGAGGACGCCGTTGAAATGACACCCGCGCAGGCCCTCCGAACCGTGGCATTCTGGGTCATTGCCATTGCGCGGCTCGCCTCGGTAGTTTCGATCATCACACTGTCCGTCCACCTGGTTCCCAAGCTGACGGACTCAGGCATCTCACTCATTACCGCCAATTTCGTCGTAACGATTTACACATTCGTCGCATTCCTCAGCGGCTTCGTGGCCGGATACCTCGCCGACCGCGCGTCGAAAGTTCTCGTCTTGTTCGTGTGTATGTTCCTGCAGGCGTTGGCCATGACAATCCTGGCAATGACCGACTCCCTTCCCATGGCAGTCGTGTTCGCCGTTCTCTGGGGAGCGGGCTTCGGAGGACGAGTGCCGCTGTTGACAGCCATCATTGGTGATTTCTTTGGCAGGAAGAATTTCGGCTCGATCCTCGGCATGAATATGGTCCCGTCCAACATCGCGATGATCTTCGCGCCGTTGTTCGCCGGGTTCATGTTCGATCTCAGGCAGAGCTACTTCATACCGTTCATCACCTTCGCCGTCATGGGCTTCATAGGCACATTCGTCATTCTGCTGGCTCGCCAGCCAAGCTCACCGGCAGAACCCACATAGGCTCACGGCCTACGTCGTATGTCCCTATGCGGTCTATGCCGCCCCAGGCTTCGTTGATCTCGTATGCAGCGAGTTTCCCAGAGTCCAGCCCTGCCGCGTAGAGGAATCTGCCTCGTGGATCCGCGTTTAGCGCGCGCGGCACAGGCTCCGACGGGACGATTGCGGTCCGAGTGAGATGCCCAGACTCTTGATTAATGAGGAAGCACGCGATGCTGTCATGGCCCCTGTTCGGCGCGAACAGTATGGTGCCTGTCGGATTCACCCGAATCTGCGCGCACGAGTTCCTTCCGCTCCAGGGTGACGGCAGGGTCGAGACGGTCTGAAACGCGGACAGCGTTCCCCCGTCCGCGTCGAAGTTGTACGCGGTCACGCTACACCCCTGTTCATTGGAGAAGTACAGAACATCCAGAGTCGGGTGGAAGCAGTAGTGTCTCGGTCCCAGGTCGCCATCCTGTGGGACGGTGGGCGGATCGTTCGGGATGAGCGTCCCCGTCCTCTCATCGAATAGAAACTGGAAGATGGCGTTTACCCCATTGCCGCCGCCAATGTGCGGCACGAAGGCAAAACGATTTGAACTGTCCGTCTGCATCGAGTGCGCTCCCTGCCCTGTCGCCCTCCACTCCACCGGAGGCGCCTGGGCGACGCCACTTTCGTCAACTGGATGGACGGCGCATCTGCCAGCGAGGTAGTAAGCCGACAGCAGCCACCGACCCGTCTTGTCCGTCGCCAGGAAATTGGGGTCAGACTCTAGGTCAGCGACTCCCAGCAGTTCAAGGCCCCCGGTCGTCGGATCTATCGAGTAGCTGTCCAGCTTATTGGCGTCCCGCCTGGCGACGTACAGAAAGCGGCGCTCTGGATCCGTCGCCATGGGCGCGGGCCGGCCTTCAGCCTCCACCTCACCCAGATTCTCGAGCGCGCCCGAATCTTCATCTTGCCTGAAGATAACAATCCTGTCGTCGCCGGATGCAGTCACGTAAACAAATGTCGGCATTGTAGGCATATCCTCTTGGGTTTCAGTTCAGAGTAAACTTTGCGTTGGATATTGTATCATCGAACTAACTTGAACGATCGCTCGAGGTGAATTATGCCGCTTGTACTCATCAACGGAATTCAGATTGACTACCAGGAATACGGACAGGGAGAGGCCATTGTCTTCTGCCACGGGGCGGGCGGAAATCTTCTCTCCTGGTGGCAGCAGATCCCTTACTTCTCAGAGAGCCACCGCTGCGTTACATTTTCACACAGAGGGTTTGGACATTCCTATGATCAGCCCGACGGTCCTGGCATGAAGTCTTTCGTCGAAGACCTCGTCGGATTGCTTGATCATCTCGGCATAGAGTCGGTGCATCTCGTGGCCCAATCTATGGGAGGCAGAACCGCCCTGGGATTCGCCGTCGAGCATACTGCCCGGACGAGGAGCCTTGTCCTCGCGGACACTACGGGCGGCATGGGAGAACCCGATGTCGAACAGGCGCTGGCCGACTGGCGAGCGAAACAGACCTCGACACGCGAACTGGGATTTAGAGCCCTCGCGCCTGGCTTCGGCATACGCGAACCTGCGCTCGCCAACCTCTACCTCCAGATCTCGCGTACCAATCCACCCAGACCAAACCTTGCCGGCGTCCTCAGCGGAGGGCCGACCGGCGCCGACCTGTCCAACCTGAGAGTCCCTACGCTGTTCATCGTGGGCGAAGAAGACGACATCACTCCGCCTCACGTCATCGAGGCCGCGTCGCAGCACATCCCGGGTTCGGAGGCGCTGCGTGTCCCGGGCTGCGGACACTCCGTTTACTTCGAGAACCCGGACGTGTTCAACTTCGAGGTCTCCCGCTTCATCGCGCAGGTGGGAGCGCCGGGCGCGTAGCCAGCGTGGAACTCTAGCCCAGTCCCCGCGCCTTCATAGCCGTCGTGTGATCCCAAGGCGCGATCCATTCCTCCTTGATCTCCATGCCGAATCCGGGAGCGTCGGACGGCTTCACGTACCCGTCCTTTGGCATAGGCATACCGGGTATGGGGCAAACTTCCTCCAGGGGGATGCCCGGATCGCTTCCCATCCAGAACTCCGCCATTGGAGATTCGGGCATCGAGATTGAGAAATGCTGCCCCCACGGCGAAGCCGCCGCCGCGTGCGGGATGGTTATGATTCCCGCAGCCTCGCCGATTGTATATATCTTCAACGCCTCCGACAGTCCACCACACCACTTCATGTCCGGCTGAAGGACGTCAACTGCCCTGTGCTCTACTAGCTGTCTGAACGTCCAGCGCCCGTGGTGGTCCTCACCCGTGGCCAGAGGGATCCAGTTGATCGCCTTCTTCAATTCGATGTGACCTTCGAGATCCGTGGGTATAAGCGGCTCCTCGAACCACCGCAGTCCATACGGTCTCAGACGCTCCGCCAGCCGGACGGCGAACTCCACGTTGAAACTCATCACTGGGTTGTACATAAGCTCCGCGTTCGACCCTACCGTCTCCCGCGCGCTGGCTATCTTCTCCTCCACTATGTTTATCCCATCTATTCCCTCGTCGTAGTGAGCGGGATTGGACACCTTGAAGTGCTTGAATCCCAGTTCCAAAGACCAGTCCAGATCATCCGAAGTGACGTAGATCAGCGCCTTGTCCCGGCAAGGCCCGCCTATCAGCGAATACACCGGCTGACCGAGCAACTTTCCTTTCAGGTCCCACAACGCAAGATCAATGCCGGACTGCGCCACAGTGGCGATCCCGCCCGCGCCGAACCTCTGCGTCGAACGCCACATCAGGTCGTTCAGATACTCCAAGGCCATGCAGTCCCTGCCCTCCAGCAGCGGACCAAAGTGATAATCAATCAGCGCCGCCGTCGGTTCACCAAAGCTGCACTGTCCGAGCCCCCAGGCGCCATCCTCGGCCACTACCTGTACCCACACTTCAGCGGATGTATTAGCCCCCGGCATCTGGCCGTGAAGCCTGGGGAATTCGGGATACTTGTTAATCGGAAGCGCGCGCCGGGCGTGAGTGTTCCAGTTGGGCCGGCGCGACTCGGACTTCGGCGGCGTGCGGGGTATGTTGACTTCGACGGCTCTGACTTGCTTTATCTTCATTCCTTGTCATCCTTATTCAGCATTCAGCGATGTATTTTGGTCCGTAACGGGATCCACGTGATTGTCTCACAAAAATTCATTCGTGTCTGTTGTAGAATAGCCCCAGCACACAAATTTTGGAGGCCCCAAATGGTTACGAGGCTGTACACCGGAGACGACGGCCAGTCGCACTTCGAGGAGTTGGACATGGACACCGGAGAATTCCCCTGGGGAGAACTGAAGAACGCGACCGGAATCATGTTCAGGTATGACGAGCCGGGCAAGTTCATAGACTGGCACGTGGCCCCGCGCCGACAGTTCATAATCACGCTGTCGGGACAAGTAGAAATCGGTCTGGGCGACGGCACGCTCCGCTACTTCGGCACCGGCGACGTCATGCTCGCCGATGATCTCACCGGGCAGGGACATACCACCCGTGCCTACGGCGACGTAACAAGAATATCCGTTGCGATTCCCCTGGATTGAACTGTCGAATATCAAACCAGCGATTGCTGACAACTCTGAACCGGAGGCAGATCATGGCGAACAACGGACATCGAACCCACATCTACGTCGGACTAGCTGGAGAGGGCGAGAACATAGCAGAAGGCGGACTCCTTCGTCAGGTCGAAGGTGAGGGCGAATGGCAGAGCGTCACCAACGGCTTGCCGGAACAGCCCCAGGTCAGGGCATTGCTGGTACACCCTGAGAACCCGGCGATGATCTATGCCGGGACCCAGTTGGGCGTCTATCGCAGCGACGACCGTGGCAACCACTGGGACGCCCTTGAGGCCCCACGCGAGGGCATGGACGTCTGGTCTCTTACATTCCACCCGTCTAACCCGAACATCATCTACGCCGGCTACGAACCCTGTTCCATATACAGGACGGAAGACGGCGGCGAGTCATGGAAGCGTATGAACACCGACAGAGTGGCCTTCCCGAACGTCACCACGTATATGCCCCCCTTGGCAAAGCGTGTAATCGGGATCGCCGCCGACCCGTCCAATCCATCGGACATGTACGCGTCCATCGAAGTCGGCGGCCTGCTCGCCAGTCGAGACGGAGGCGAAAGCTGGGACTCCATAACCGACGGCCTCTACACCGAGAACCACACCGTTGACCTGCACGGCGTTCAGGTCAGCCCGGCTGCCCCCGGCACTGTATTCATCATCGCGCAGATAGCGATGTTCAGGAGCAGAGACCGCGGTCGCCGCTGGGAGCACATCAGGTTTGGCGAGATGTTCCCTGGCGGTTCGTACTGTCGCGGTCTAATAGTCGCGCCCGACGACCCCAACACGCTCTACCTCGCGGCAGGCGCGGGTGGCGGAGGCGCCCCCGCTGGCACCCAAGAGGCCGGAGCGCTGTTCCGCAGCCGCGACACCGGCGAGACCTGGCAGCGACTTGACATAGGCGACATGCCCCCAAGCCGAATGTTCCAGATAGCCATAGACAGGGTCGCGCCCTCCAATGTCTATTGCTGCACCGGATACGGCCACTTCTACGCCAGCGGTGACGGCGGCGAAACCTGGGCAGGATCCAACTTGCCTGTGGAACTGTCCCGCAGCCGCCACGTCTATCCGATGGTCGCGGGGTGAGCCACCGATTATGTATCCTCTAATCGTCTCATCAAACACAGTCACCAGCATCGTAGGACAGCGGTATGTATATCTCAATAAGAGACCAAGACATGGAACGCATCCAGCAGAAAGTGGATTCTGGTATGTACCCTTCTCCAGACGCCGTGATAGCAAAGGCGCTTGCGCTTCTGGACGAACATGACGATAAACTGTACGGAGAGTTGTCCGAAGTCCGTAAGATGGTACAAGAAGGAATTGACGCTCTGAAGAACGGAGACTACGTCGAGTACACTGACGAAAACCTTCACGAACTCTTCGAGGATGTGAAGCGTCGCGGACGCGAGCGCTGGTCATCCCATGAGTCTCCCTCTGATTGACGCCCTCTTATCGCATCGCCGGTCCTGCAATAGGAGACTTGGATCGAATTTGGGACTACCATCACAGGGTAGCAGGCGAGGAAGTCGCCAATCGTCAGATTATCCATTTGTACGAGCGCTTTCAGATTCTGGCCGGCTACCCTCATATGGGTGTCACCAGATACGATTTCGCCCCCGAAGTGCGTAGTCACGCCGTTCCCAACACGCGATACGTCATCTTCTACTTCCCGCGTGATAACTGTGTCGAGATAGCTCGCGTCGTACACGGCAGTCAAGACTTAACGGTATTGTTTGAATAGATTACGACATGGCAGAGACACTAAAGCGGCCCCGGCGGAAGACGAACCGGAAACGGAACATCGGGATTCTCCGCCACCAGGCGGCCCCATGCCCCATGCCCTATCCGCTCCGCCCGCTCGATGATGTATTCCTCATCAATAGTCAGGACTCGGCTGTCCCTCATCAACCACTCGCCATTGACCATCACATGCGTTATATCCGCCGGCTGTCCCTGGTGAACGAACCCCGACACGATTCTCAGCGTCGGAACCAGGTGCGCGCGTCTGGCGTCAATCATAAACAGGTCTGCCTTCTTGCCCGCCTCCAGGCTGCCCACCTCATCCGCTATCCCCAGCGCTCTGGCTCCTCCAATAGTCGCCCACTCCAGAACATCCTCCGGCGACGGCCACATCTCGTCGTTCCGCCTCACCCGCTCGTGGAACAGGCCCGCCCGCATCACCTCCACCATATCCTCGGCCATGTTGTCCGACCCCATACCAATCGCGCAGCCCGCCGCTTGTAACTCCATGACGGGCGCGGCAGCGCCTCGTCGCGCCGCGATTGCGGAGTTGTTCGACACCGCGACGCCGTGCTGCCCAAGCAGCGCGACCTCCGAATCGTCAACATATCGGCAGTGCGCCACCACCAGCCGCTCGCTCAACAGGCCGTTTGTGAACAGATACTGTGTCGGACGCACTCCCCTCACACGCATCACTCCCTCGATCTCCTTGTGGCTCTGCGACAGGTGTATCGTGGAGCCGATGTCATATCTCTCGGCCAGGTCCACTGACTCCCGAAGCAATTGGGGCGAACACAACTCAGGCGCATGAGGCGATACCATGCACCGCACTCGTCCTCGCTCGGCGCCGTGCCAGCGCGAAATGAGGTCTTCGCTTCGCCGCAACCCGGCATCCAACTTCTCCGATGAGAATACGTACCTACCCCGCTCGAATTCCGTGTCGTCAATGTCGTTGAAATTCTCCGCCAAGAACAGCCTCATACCCGTCGCCGCCAGACTGTCCGCGTACTCCGGAATGTCGTTGGATATCTCCAGCATAGTCGTCGTGCCGCTGCGAATTGCCTCCAGAGTCCCTAGCAGTCCGAACACGTTCCGTCCATCTTCATCCAGCAGACCGCGCCCCGTCGTCGGAAACCGCAGCGTCGTCGGAAACCCGAAATCCTCCAGGATCCCCCTGTCCGCAGTCGCCAGCAGGTGAGTATGACAATTCACCAACCCGGGAAACACAACCTTCCCCCGCCCATCAATACGTTCAGCATTCGAGAATTTCGACTCGATTTCAGCGCTTGGCCCAACCTCCGCTATCCGCTCCCCCTCCACCGCAATGGCCGCGTTGTAGTGAATTCCGCGTCCCGCGTCGCACGTGACGATTGTCGTGTTGGTTATCAGAATAATCATAAGCTCACCAGTCAGGATTCGGCGGCATAGTGGCTGACTGCTCTCGCGTTATTGTCGTGTACTGGTCGAAATTCAGGTGGCCCCAGCTCTGCAAGAGTCGCGGGCATGAGCGGCTGAATCCATTTCTCACTGCGTCTCCCCCACGCTGATTACTCCATATCCGTGAACGGATTGATCACCCGAAGTCCATCGTAGTCTTGGCTGTCGCTCAGGTCTTCCGAATACACCGCATCACAGCCGCTGATGCGCGCCGCGGCCAGAATCGCGCCGTCCCAATACGACAAACCAAAACGCTGGCTGATAGAAACAGCGTCTCGGAACACATCCAGACTGATCTCTTGGACTGGAAATCTGAGCAGAGTCCCGAGGAAAGCCAAGGCGTCTTCATACGTCATACGCCCCGGTCTACTCGGACGCGTCGCCTGATAGTAGAACTCCTGAAGAACCTGTACTGATACCGCCAAGTCAGGCCCTCTCAGTAGTTCGAGAGCGCGACGACGCTTGTCGGTATCCTCCGGTAAAATGCTGACCGCATAGATCAGCACATTGGTGTCAACGAATCGCATCAGGCCCGTTTATAGCTTCATCATACAACTCAGCGCGAGTCAGTTTGTCGCTGGAGCGCAGCCCAACACTCCTGGAAGCGAAATCAGCGACCACTTCACCTAAATCTCTGACACGAAACTCGGACTCGACCTCGGCGCTAGGCTCATCCGGCTGCTCGTTGGCGAGACTTCTCAGATAGCCCCGCACCAGTGCGGACACCGACGTACCCAACTGCGCCGCCCGAATTTGAGCGCCCCGATGCGTATCATCATCAACCGACACAGTGATGTTCTTCATAGTCCATAAACTCACTATTACTATGACTCACATAATAAGCGACGCCAGAGTACGCTCGCAATAGAGCGTCTCTGGACTCGGAATCTGGATTTCGTGTCCGTCCATACCCTCCCAAGTCGAGTATCCCGCTACCCCAAACCCAGGGTTATAGTGAACACTCCCCTCTACTACCGAATCACGGCGCCCACACATTGAAATCCTCGAACTCCGGCGAACCTTGGTGGTCCCGGAAGAAATCTCCCATAACGCTGATCCAACCGGAGTCCGTATTGTGAGACAGGTCCAGCCTGTCAACCAAATCGCCGTTCACAAAGAACCAACCGCTGTCGCCAATGGCTATCAGCAGAAGATGATTCCTGATATATGAGAATGGCCCTGAATCCGACAGCCGACCATCCGATACGTCGGTATATTCATCGTCGCCAATGTCACGGGTCTTGTGGAACCACCGCCTTGATCCCGTCAGACCGATGATTTCAAGCCTGTGGGACTCCGGATTGCGTATGACGAATCCATAGTCCCAATCCTCACCCTGCGGATTGATGTAGTCCGCCTCCATTACCAAATCCCGCGCCCGCACATGGCTGTCATGTTCTGGCACGAACTCCGAATCCTTCTCCAACCTCCCATTAGCCGGACCATATCGTTTATCCAACCGTGTGATTATGAAATCCTCAAACTTCGTGACTTTCCCATCTACCTCGTCTCCCTCGAACGCTCCCGTAATGACCGCGACATCACCAGATTTCGTTACATCCGAAAGGTCCAAAGTGGAGACGAACTCTCCGTTCACGAAGAACCAGCCCCGCCGGCCGATAGCCACGACCCTCAGGTGATTCTCGTCTCCCTCTCCGACGTACAGATTCCACAACGTGCCTCCCCCCACACTGTTGCACGGCGCGTCCTCTCCCGACTTGACCGCCCAGCGACTGTCACTGTTCACTACGATATAGATAAACGGCGCGTTGCGATTCTTCCTCAGTATGAATCCATAGTCCCACGAATTGTAAGCGGCTGAATACGGATTGGTGAATGTCGCTTCTATCACCATGTCCGCCATAGAAACCTCAGCGTATTCGGTTTCGATAAAGTCGTCCGACGCATCATGTCGCAGTTCACCGCTGGTAGGGCCGAAGCCCCCGATTCTTGGGAGTGGCGTTCCTTGAGTCCGCGCTACCGCGGTTGCGGTAAATTCAGCGTTCGCTTCGCAGACCGAACGCAAGAGGGGAATGGACTGGGTACAGCCTTCGTACAGTGGATCCGGATTCGGCGTCGGTGTCGGAACTGACTTGGGTGTGACCGTCGGTGTAGTGGTATGAGTGATGGCCTGAAGCATAGGAATCCGCTTTTGTACAGTAGTTCCTGAAATGGCGAAATTCAGCCCCTCGACGGGCCTTCCACTCGCCGATTCATCTAATCTGAACGTATTGATGCCCAGAATCTCCCCACTCAGAGACAGCATCGGCCCACCGCTGTTCCCCGGGTTGATAGCCGCGTCGGTCTGTATCACGTTGCTTTGATGACGGGCGTCATATCGAATGGCTGAAACGATACCCCGTGTAATAGTAGCCTCGCCGGACAGCCCCAGCGGATATCCTATGATCACCACCTCATCCCCAGCGTCCAGGCCGGAAGCGTCCCCAAAAGGCAAACTCGTGAAACTGCCACAACATATCTTGACTACCGCCAAGTCTCGAACCGAGTCCGCGCCTAGAACCTCGCCCCAAAACTCATTCCTGTCGTTCACCGTTACTCTAACCCTGTTGTGCCCCTCCACGACATGATGATTAGTGATTATGTACGCGGTCCGACCATCCACTTCATATATCGCCCCACTGCCTGATTCTGAGTTGGTTTCTATTCTCGCCACTGCCGGCCTAGCCAGTTTGACCATATCGCTCAACGATGCCGTCGGAGGCCCGGTTGGCGTCGGCGCTGAGGTCGCCGAGGGTGTGGACGTGGGGTCAGGCGTTGAGGTAGTCGTGTGAGGCGGCATCGGTGTCGCGGTAGGAACCGGGGTCGGCGCAGGCGTGGCTGTTGGATTCGGCGTCGGTACTGCGATAGCTGTATGAGTCGGAGTGAGCGTCGCTGTAGCCGTAAACGTTGGAGTAGGCGTCTCCGTAGGAACCGGAGTCGGAGTGAAGGTAGGCACATGAGTGTGCGTAGGAACCGCCGTCATAGTCGCGGCAACTCCCGCCTCGATTGTCGCCTCTATATCTGGAGTGGGCGTGGGCGTTTCCGTCGGAAGCGCGGCAATCACCATCGCCTGCACTGTCGCTTCCAGATCCGGCGTAGGAGTTGGCGATGGAGTCTGGGTTCCCAATCCACAAGCCATCCCCAACAAAATCGTCGGAAGCAGCGCGCCCAAAATTTTCATGGCCGCATCCTAACACACGCAACCATGGAGAAAGCTAGAATATATCCTCTACCTCCACCCTGAACCCCTCCAGCGCCGCCGAATTCAGAGCGTCCCCTTCCACATAGGCCCCCGCTATCTCCAGAACTCCATCCTTCAGCAGCGTCACCGACACTATCCTGTTCGTCGGATCAACTATCCAATACTCTTCGACCCCATACTTGGCGTACAGTTCCCTCTTGTACTTCCAATCCCGCCTCGACGACGATGGCGAGAGTATCTCCACCACCATGTCCGGCGCGCCCTGCACGTTCGCCGCTGTAATTATCCCCTCACGCTCTTTGGATATGAACAGAACGTCGGGCTGAACAACATCCGTCCCGGAATCATCTGACAGGACAACGTCCGTCGGAGAGAAGAATACTCTGCCCAGATCGTTATCCTCGGAGAATATGAACATTCTCGCCCCCAGCCTCGCCTGGTTCCCCTGGTGTGCCATATTCGGTGAAGCGACCAAAATCAACTCTCC
>JAAXHY010000486.1 GCA_012270665.1 Dehalococcoidia bacterium | reverse complement strand
ACGGAGAGGGTTTCTTGTCATTGGCATACTGCTCCGGCGCCCGAAAATCCGCTGAAGGTTACTTTGTCGCCTACCTCTATACCGAACTTCTCTGCCAGGCCCGCGTTTATTTCCAGATTGTACTGCGCCGGGGCGCTGGGACTGTAGCGCGGCAACTCGCCGGGCCGCTGGCCTTCCGAAGGACGCGGCACATTCCGGTGTATGTCCAGGACGGCGCAGTCTTCGCCTATCCAGACAAAGTCTAGATCGAATCGCATATTGAACATCCAGAAGGTGAGCGTCCTAGCCTCGCCATATATGAACAGCATACCAGACGTTTCCGAGAGACTGTCGCGGTCGGACAGGCCCTGTGTTCTGTCTTCGGAAGTGAACGCGAGTTCCACGTCGAAGACTGCGTTGCCCACCGTTACTCTCGGCGGTCCCTGTTCCGGCTGCAAGTATATGAACGGTTCGGGCGTCGGGCTGGACTCGGGCGTGGGCGTATTAGTAGGTTCAGGCGTGAACGTTGGTTGGGGTGTATGTGTAGGTAGCGGCGTCGGTGTGGATGACGACTGCGGAGTGCGGGTCGCGGCAACTCCAGGTATGGGCGTGCGCGTAGAACCAGGTGTAGAAGTGGGTAGAGGAGTGTGTGTCGGCGTCAGAGTATGAGTTGGTGACGGCTTGGGGGTTGGCGTGTGTGTCGGTCCAGGAAGAGGTGTATGCGTTGTGGTAGGGAGAGTCGTTGGCGCTGCGGGTGGAATGGGAGCCGCGCTGGTTACAGTTTCGGGATCTGGTTCAATTGAGCACGCGACCACGAGCGGGGACACCGAGACAAGCAGGAATACGCCAAGCGATTGAAAACTTCTGATCAGGCGTGTCTTCCATTTGTTTGAAAGAGTCTTGGAAATCCCGCGCAAAAGCGATTTTCGGCTAGACAAGTTCGACCCATGTGGCGCCGTTGCCGCCGCGCTCTCTGGGCTCGGGTCCGAAGTCTCTGACGGCGCGGTGGTGTCGCAGGTGTTCACGGACTACGTTTCTGAGCGCGCCCGTTCCTCTGCCATGTATCACTCTGAGTTTGCTCAAGCTGTCGCGAACGGCGTGGTCGAGAAAGTCGTCGAGTCTAATCTGCGCGTCGTCAACGCGCAGACCGCGCAGATCGAGTTCAAGACTGTCAAGTGAAGGGGCGAGATCGGTCTTCACACTGGGGACTTCGGCTTCAGGGCTTTCAGCATCAGGCTCTTCGATGCGGGACAGCCTGTGCAGGTCAACGTTTACGCGCACGCGGCCTATTGAGACTTCCGCGCCCTCGCCGCTTTCGCTGATTGTGGCAATCCTGCCCTGGAGATTCATACCCCTTATGAAGACGGTGTCGCCTTCGGCGAGCGGCCTATCAGAAGGTCTTCGGCGACGGATGGGAGCGAGGGAAGGCAGCTCGGCGGCGGCCAGGTCCCTGCGGATGCGTTCGACTCTATCTCTGGCGGGGATAGCGGTGACGTCCACCGTTTCAGGAATTGTCCACTTCAGAGAAGCCTCCGCTCCCTCCAATCGGCGATTTATCTCTTGAAATCGAGCCATGATGGAGGCGCGGGCGGAGTCAAGCATGTCGTCGCGGCGCCCAACCAGGTACTCGACCTGCTCTTCAAGTTCACGGCGCAGGGACTCTGCCTCGGCTCTCATCCTGGAGGTATCCTCAAGATTAGTCTGAAGCTGATGCCGCTCTCTCTGGAGTTCATTCAGCCAGTCCTCGAATAGAAGGTGCTGCGGCTCTATGAGTTCGCGTGATTCGTCAAGAATCTCGATTGGAAGCCCGAGACGTTCGGCAACGGCCATGGCATAGCTGCGACCTGGCGCTCCAATGGTCATCCGATAGGTGGGTTCTAATGTATGTGGGTCGAGCTGGAAGCTCGCGTTCATCATGTCTTCGGACGCTTCTGCGAATGCGGCGACGTTCCTGTGGTGGGTAGTTACTATGGTCATGGCCCGTTTG
>JAAXHY010000306.1 GCA_012270665.1 Dehalococcoidia bacterium | reverse complement strand
GCCGGACATGACATCGTTGGAGTGTTTAGCCAGCCTGACCGGCGCTCCGGTCGGGGACGAAGGCTATCCGCTCCACCTGTCAAGGAGTTCGCTGAGAGTCGAGGCCTGACTGTGTTTCAACCCGTCTCTCTCAGAGAAGACGCGGAGGCGCGGCAGCGTATCTCGGACCTGGCGCCGGACGCTATCGTCGTTGTCGCGTATGGCCTCTTCCTTCCCGAAGAAACTCTAGCCGCGCCTCGACTCGGCTGCCTGAACATCCACCCGTCTCTCTTGCCCCGACATCGCGGGCCATCGCCCGTCGCCACGGCCATCCTGGAGGGCGACGAGACTACCGGGGTCACCATCATGCTTCTTGACGAGGGCATGGACACAGGCCCAATCCTCAACCAGAGTGAAACCCCCATCGGCGCAGATGAGCCTTGCGATCAACTCACCGCAAGGCTATTCGACGTTGGAGCGAACTTCCTGACCAAGACCCTCGAACTGTGGAGTAAAGGCAGTATCACACCAACGCCTCAGGACGATGCCAACGCAACCTTCACCAGGCGTCTCCAGCGATCAGACGGACGTATTGACTGGAATGACAAGGCGGTATCCATAGCCCGGCGCGTGAGGGCCTTCACGCCCTGGCCTGGAACTTCCACGACATGGAAAGACAGGACGTTCAAAGTGATACGGGCCAGTCCTGTAGCCGCAACTTTCGATGCCCCGGCTGGTAATTCAGTAACCCTGAATTGCCCTGGTGGAATCGGAGTGACGACGGGCTGCGGCACATTGCGTCTTCTGGAAGTCCAGATGGAGGGCCGCCGCGCGTCCGCCATCGAGGATTTTGTGCGAGGATATCCCGATTTCGTCGGCTCCAAGCTGGGCGACTGACTGGCGGCGCAGCACATCACACATATGTCGAGGCAGCTAGGCCCCTACGGATATTCGCTCCCTCATGCCGTTAAGCGCTGAGACTGTTTCGCTGACCAGATCGGTCATTATGTCCGCCGCGGGTCTGGCCTCATTCACCATTCCCGCGCCCTGACCGGCCGGGTTGAAAATGAGGTCGTAACGCTTTGACCTCTCAGCTGAGGCGTTGAAACCCGACATAAGTATCCCCTGGAGTGGCATCGGCAGAGTGTCCAATCCCGAGTTCTCCCACGCCTGCACAATCGGCCCTTGATACTGGCGCGCCGTCTTCCCGGTGTAGGACCGCGAGATTATGAAGTCTTCGGAACGGCCATTGATGATCGTTTCCTGCTGGGCGTCATAGATGCCACACTCCTTGGCCGCGAGGAACGCGGTACCCATCCACGCTCC
>JAAXHY010000117.1 GCA_012270665.1 Dehalococcoidia bacterium | reverse complement strand
GGAAACCCGGACGCTTCTACATGGCCGAAAATTACTGGGAAGCCGCCGGAATAGCCGCCGCGCTCAAAGCAGGACTCGATCCGCGCTCCGTCCGCCGCCCGCTCAATACCCTACGCTCCTACCAATAACAAACCCCTTGCTCGGTACTTGACACGGGGCAGGGGGCGAAATCCCAAATGTAAGCGCAGTCATCTTCAATACCAAAGATGGTAATGAGCGCCAATCAGCAAATCCCCTCTTCCTTGGGGGAGAGGGTTGGAGTGAGAGTGGTCGGATTGTGAATACACGCTCATCTCAGCCCATTCATCCGATAGCGCCGCCATCCGCTGAACAACTCTCGGCGCTGCGCCGAATGACGCTCCACTGCCTCCGCCACTTCCCCACCTACCAACGCATCTTCCGGGACGCGGGCATAACCCACGGTCACATCGAATCCGGCGACCCGCTGGAAGTCCTCAGAAGCCTCCCGATAATCGGCGCGGACGAACTGCGCAGGATCAGCATGGAAGCAGTCAGCGCGATTGATACAATCGTTGACACCGAGACATCGTCTGGAACGACGAGCGGCGGAAAGATCCGGTTCATCTCATACGAAGATGACGCGGCTGAGCACCAGTTTCTGGCCTGCCTGCTCAGAACCTGCGGCATCGGTCCCGACGACAGGGTGGCCTGCCTGGATACGGACCCGGCGGCGGTGATGATTTCCTTCCCTCGCGCCTGCGAACTCGTCCCGACCACCGAGTCCTACTGCGTCAGTACCGGGGCCGGATTCGAGAGATCGCTTCAGCTGCTCAGCCGACTCGAACCCACCGCGCTGGTCAGCGTGCCTTCGATTATCGAGAAGACTCTGGACGCCGCGCTGGAATCAACTTCACCCATTCCCCGCACCATACGCAGGGTGATCTACATAGGCGAGGGTATGGACGCCGCGCTCAGAAGGCGTGTCCAGGAGGCGCTCGACGCTGAGGTGTTCTCCTATTACGGCTCCAGCGAGACCTCGGCGCTGGGAATCGAGTGCGCGGCGCACTCGGGGATCCACCTGTTCGGCTCCCGGACACTCTTCGAGGTGGAGAGAGATCGGAACGCCCCCGACCGCGGCGAACTGATAGTCACCACGCTCGTCCAAATGTCCCTGCCTCTGCTCAGGTACAGGCTGGGCGACCTTGTCAGGATGAGACCCGGCGCCTGCGCCTGCGGACTCGATGAGCCGCGCATAGACGTGCTTGGGCGTTCGGAGATGTTCGCCTCTATCCTGGGATCGAAGATTCACCACCACTCGATACATGAAAGCCTGGCGCGAGTGGGCCTGACGGGGCCTCTCCGGATAGTCCTGGAAAACGCGGGGGGATCGGAGACCATGAGATTGCGGGTTTCGGACCACAACTCTCGGATCGAAGAACTTCTGCTGCGCGCTGTACTCGAGGATCATCAAGACGTCGAGTTCCTGCGCGACAGCGGCCTGCTGGACGTACGGATAGAGTTACGGCCATCTTCCGCCCTGCTGCGAGACAGAAAACCCAACCGGCTAAGTGATCTGCGCTCCTAGCGGGCGCCTTTGCCTACTCGACGCTATCAAGGTACAATCCCGCAGGGTGGACGTGGAGGGGCGCAACATACGTTCTCTGGTGAGTCATGGAAACAGCCATAGTCATATTCGTCGTCGCCTACGTGATGATTGCCCTGGGACGGATTCCCCATATGCTGATCGCAGTCCTTGGGGCTATGGCGATGGTGTTCCTCGGCGTGATTCCGGGACACGAGGCGCTCGAGCACGTCAACCTGGAGGTGATATTCCTTCTGGCCGGAATGATGTCTCTGGCGAACATATTCGCGCAGACGGGCGCATTCGACTGGGCGGCTATCAGGGCGGCTCAGCTGGCGCGCGGCGACGGATTCCTCACGATGTGTCTGCTGACAGCGCTGACCGCCGTGTCGTCGGCATTCCTGGACAACGTCACAATCGTGGTCCTGGCCGTTCCCATCACTATCTCGATTTGCCGAGCGCTGGACATCAACCCTGTGCCGTTCTTCCTGGCGCAGGTGTTCGCGTCCAACATCGGCGGCGTAGCGACAGTCGTCGCCGATCCGCCGAACATCATAATCGCCGCGGAGGCGGAAATAGGCTTTGTGGATTTCATGGTCAACGCGGCCCCTGTCAGCCTGATCTCGATGGTCGTTCTGTTTGGCGCGATGTACATCTGGTTTAGAAACCAGGTAACGACGACAGCGGACAATCGCGCGGCAATCATGAGGCGGGACGCCGCAAGCGCAATAACGGACAAGAGCCTGCTCATCAAGAGCAGTGTAGTATTGGGATTCACGATTGTAGGTTTCCTGACACACGAACTGCTGCACGTGGGGCCTGCGTATGTCGCGGTCACCGCGGCCGCGATTCTGATCATGATTGCCCGCGTAGATCCCGACGAAGTGTTGAAACAGGTGGAGTGGACAACGCTTGTGTTCTTCGCCGGGCTGTTCATACTGGTTGGAGGCTTGGAGTACACCGGGGTGACAGCGGAGATCAGGGAGTGGCTGGTGGACGTGTCGGGCGGAAGCGACAGGAATCTGGCTTTCCTTCTCATATGGTTCGGGGGCGCGTCGTCGGCGATAATTGACAACGTGCCGTTTACGGCGACGATGGTGGAGGTGGTAAAGGGATTTTCAGACGAGGGCTCGGGCATTTCTCCACTGTGGTGGGCGCTCGCAATGGGCGCGGACCTGGGCGGCAACGCGACAATCGTCGGGGCGTCCGCGAACGTCATCGTCGTCAACCTAGCCCGGGCGGGTGGATATCCTATAAGTTTCATGCAGTTCTTCAGGTACGGAGCGGTCATAAGCGTCCTAACGCTGGTAGCATCCACAGCGTATGTCTGGCTGCGTTACTTCTAGTGTCCGCAACGGTTTCCGCCAACCGGTGACTGACAATGAGCCAGCGCCTAAATTCGATGGATGTGGATAGAGCGCTCGACCTGGCGGAGCGAGCCTCGAAACGAGAATCCGACGCTCTCTCCGACGCAGCCTTGGTTCATCGGCTGTCAGATTCAGCCCGCGCGCTGTTTTCAGGCGATGCGAGCGAAGATGGGCTTGTGGACGCGCTCTCGGTCGTTGACACCGCGGTCAGGCGGCGTATGGGAATCTGGCGCGCCGTCCTGCACGAAGCCGATGAACTGTCCGGAGCGGTCAGGGAAGTCCGTCCGCTCGCCGACCGGCTTCTCGATCCGACCGACCCCGGCGCGCCGATTCACTCCATCGGCTGTCACGACAGGTTGGGAGACTGGGCAACCCTGGCCTCGCGCCGGACCGTCCTCGGAGACGACGCGCGCGCCGCCCTCCGATGGCTGCTCATAGCCCGCGCCAGGATTCGCGCCGAACATCCGCCCCACATACACTTCTCCCCGGACTTCTACGGATCCCTCCGTGAATTCGACGATGACGGCTGCCTGCTGTACGCGCCTACAAAACAGCAGTTGGCCGCCGCCGCGCTGCTCCTGGACGGCGCAATCGTCGAGATGGACGCGGGTGAGGGCAAGACCCTGGCGTCCGCCATTGCCGCCATCATATTCGCCGCCGCAGGCCGCCGCGTACATATCCTCACCGCCAATGACTACCTGGCCGCCCGCGACTGTGACACCCTCGCGTTCACCATGGAGTCGCTCGGACTCACGCCCGGTCTCATCACCGCGAGCATGGACCCGGACGAGCGCAGGTTCCAGTACCCCTATTCCATAGTGTTCGCTACGGCAAGAGAGATTGGATTCGACTATCTCAGGGACAGCCTGGCCCGCAGACCGGAGGCGCGCGTCTCTCCGGTGTTCGACGTGGCAATCGTGGACGAGGCGGACCACCTGCTCATAGACCAGGCCAGGACGCCCCTGATCATAGCCGGAGAAGCCATGTCCGAATACGAGGATGATGACGCGCCCGAGAAACTCGCCATTCGGATGATCGAAGAACAGAGAGCTCACGTTGACATACTGTACTCAAGACTTGACGAACCTCGCCATACAGACGAGTCCACTGACCGGACACTCGCGACCATTCTGCAGGCCGAGGGCTTGAGTCCGAGACTGGTATCCGCTCTGGAACAGTTCGGAAAGACCAGCAGACGGATACGACTCGCTCTCCTGACCCTGAGCGACAACGAGGACGATCCGCTCGAATCCGAGCTGCTCTTCGCCATAGACACGGCTAACTCCACACTCAGGATAACGGCGCTGGGATGGGAATTCATTGGCGACCGGCTGGACAATCCCGCCGCCGCGTTCGAGGTCGCGCAGATACTCCGCGCCCGCGTGATTCACGACTCCGACGAAGACTACGTGGTTGACCCGGAGGGCGTAATCCTGGTGGACAGGCTCGACGGTCGCCCGATGCGCTCACACCGATATGTGGACGGACTGCACGAGGCTATCGAGGCGAAAGAGGGGATCGAGGGCCACGCGCGCGCCAACCCGTCCTCGCGCACGACGATACACGCGCTCATGTCCAACTATACCGCGATTGCCGGACTGACCGGAACAGCGATGGAGGCAGTCGACGCGTTCGCGGAGGACTACGGCTCTGCCGCTGTCAGAGCGCCGCCTACATTTCCACCGCGCCGCATTGACCTGGATACGCGCGTCTATTTCGACAGGAGTGAGCACACTCTCGCGCTCTCGGACCAGGTTGCCCATTGGCATCAAGTCGGCAGACCCTTGTTGATAACTTTCGGGAGCGTCAGGGAGTCCACCGATTTCAGCGACGTTCTGGAACGGCGGGGCATCGAACATCGCCTGCTCAACGCTTCCAACCCCTTCCATGAGTCGGAGGTAGTGGCGCGCGCCGGAGAGTACGGCGCGGTCACCGTATCAACCGGAATGGCCGGACGTGGAACGGACATCATCGTCGCTGAGGACGTCGACGGCAGAATCGCGGAAAGCCTCGGACAGGCCACCGACCATGAAGACGCGGCGCTCGGGCTGCTGGTGATAATCGCGTCGCTGCCCGCTTCACGACGAGTCGAACGCCAGATAAGGGGACGCGCCGCGCGACAGGGGCGTCCCGGCGCGTCCGCGATGGTGGTCTACATCAACGATCCGATTCTGGCCTTCAGCAGGCAGCAGGCGGCTCTTTTCAGAATGAGAAAGCCGAGCGATACCTATGTGGAAGGGGCTCGCGTCCAAGAACTGTTGGAT
>JAAXHY010000242.1 GCA_012270665.1 Dehalococcoidia bacterium | reverse complement strand
GTCACTGCTCGTATATTTGTATCCTGTGTCTGCTGTGTTCGGTTACGTATAGCCGGTCCTCGGAATCCAGTTTGACCGACACAGGGCCCCAGAACAACGGCTCGGTCTGAGACGCGACGTGATAGGGCGTTTGCAGATGGTCCGGCAGTTCTTCGACCAGCAACCCGGACTCCTTTCGGACGTCGTATTCGTCGGGGTTGACCTCCAGCCACTCCTCCGCCCATTTCGACAAAGTCGCCTCTCCCTGGAGAAGCTGGTGGAATGAGCCGTCCGGGTTCAGGACTTGCACACGTTCGTTCCCCCAGTCCGCGACGTGTATCTTGCCTTGGCGGTCAACCGCTACTGAACTCGGGCGATAGAACTGCCCTTCGTTGTTGCCGGACTCGCCGTAGGCCGCGATGAATCCTCCATCGGGAGTGAACTTCTGGATACGATCATTCCGCCAGTCCGCTATGTAGACGTTGCCATCGTCATCTACTGCGGCGCCCCAGGGCAAATCGAACTGTCCAGGGCCGCTGCCCTCTTCTCCCCAGGACAGAACGGACTCACCATCCGCGGTTAGCTTGTGAACCCTGGCGGCATATTGTTCGACCACGTACACCGAGCCGTCGCCGCCGTGCGCTATGCCGGCTGGTCCGCCAAGAGCGCCTACTCCATCTACGTCCGCGCCCCACTTTCTAACGAAGTTGCCCTGGCTGTCGAAGACCTTCACCTCGTTCAGCGATTCGTCGGTTACAAACAGGTTGTCCTGGGCGTCGAAATTCATGCAGACCGGGACGCGGAACTGGTCGTGACCGTCGCCCGGACCTGTGCTGAACTCGCCAAGCCAGTCCTCGTCGAACGTGCATATCTGGATGCGGATGCCGCGCGGATTCAGTCCGCCCATTCTGTTCAGTACGAATATCCGACCGTCACCACTGAAGGCAACGTCGTAGGGGTAGTTGAAACCGCGTCCTATTGGCTGGTTGGAGTTGAATCCGATGGTCTTGAGATACTTCATCTTGACTCGACCTTATATGTTGAACTGCGGGTCGCTGTAATCCAGCAGCTTGTTGTATATCTGGATGCGCCACCTCTGCGTGTCCGCGACCATGAGCCTCGAATTCAGCGCGTCGAAGGCTACCGCCGTCGGCAGCGCGAATCGCCACTCCGGTTCGAGAGAATAGACGCGACGACGGGCCTTGTAAACATCGGGGTTGCTGCGGACGTACTCCAACTGCCACTTGGAAAGTTCCTGCGCGTCTCCGATGAACGTGGTGAGGTAGTTGCCTTCCGAGTCGTAAGCCTGGACTCGGTGGTTCGCCCAGTCGCATACGTAGATGTCCCCGTCAGGGTCAACAGCGACGTCCGACGGGTGATCGAACTCGTAGTCGCCGCTCCCATGGGTTCCGAGCGCGAACACGAACTCCCCACCGGCGTCGAACTTCTGTATGCGGTGGTTCTTGTGGTCCGCGACGTAGATGAACCCGTCCGCGTCGGTCGTAATTCCCCAGGGGGAGTTGAACTCTCCTGCGCAGGAACCACGGACTCCCCACTCCGAGATGTACCGTCCGTCCGCGGTGAGCTTCTGCACCCGGTGGTTGTGAGTGTCCACGACCAGCAGGTTTCCGTCGGCGTCCATGGCTATGCCGGACGGCCTTCGGAACTGACCGGCATCGTTTCCAGGCTCGCCGAACATTCTCAAGAAATCTCCGTCTTGGCTGAAGATTGATACCCTGTCCGTCCATGCGTCTGTCACATAGACGTTCGACTTGCCGTCCAGGGCTATCCCGGAAGGCCACATGAACTGGCCTGGAGACTCGCCCCGCTCGCCCATGCGGCTGATGACTTCTTCTTCTCCAGCCATGTTTCCAACCTTGAAGCGCGCCACGTCGCACGTGCGGTCTATCCGCGTAATCACCGCGAACATATCTCCGTCGAAGCCGGGCGTCAGCGACACCGGCCCCATCACCTCATTTCGCCCTCCGACCACATGGCTGAAGTCGTAAACCCGATTATCTACTATTCTAGTCAGCATCGTTCCTGAGTCCGTCCTGCTTCCGGTTCTTAATTCCCCATTCCAAATTTCTTGATTCAGCTATGCGAACTGGTATTCCCGCGTCGCCACTATGAGCTGCAACATCTCCGACACGCGCCTCGCGGAATCCGCCTCATTGGCTTCGTCCCATGCCAGATCTCCTTCGATCTCCGCATGGCTCACCAGCTCAGACATGGTCTCGTCCTTGACCTCCACCTCCCCTAGCAACTCCAGGCAGGCCCTCACAACCGATTCGGGCGAGGTATCCACATCCTTCACTCGCTCCACTATGTTCCGCACTCCGGGACGCTCCAGGTCGCCCATCATGTCCGATACGAAGTTAGCCCTCTTCATCAGGGTTCCGCTGTTTACCCACTCGACGCCGGAATGCCAGCCCTCTACGCTCGGAGGGTTCAGAAGCTCCTGGCCCATGTAGGTTATATGGTTCGCCCAGCCGAATATCTCAGGCCCCGGAAGGTCCACGCCCCCCGCCATTCTGACAGTTCCGACGACGACCTCGGTGGGATTCTTCACCTTGGCGAAGCGCGCCTCTTTGAAGAAGTCGGAGTTGAATAGGACTCGGAGCGCGTGGCTCATGTCGAAGTCCGACTCGGTAAG
>JAAXHY010000288.1 GCA_012270665.1 Dehalococcoidia bacterium | reverse complement strand
GCCCTTTCCGAAATGGATGAGGTCAGTTGGGTATCGGTCACCACAGGGTCTTTCGACATATTCGGGTGGGCAGCCGTAAAGTCCTTCGACCAGTTGAGCGACTTTCTCAGGACCCGCGTAGGTCGCATCGAAGGCGTGAAGAAAATGGAGACGTTCCTGACGCTCGAGTCGAAGAAGCAGGAACATGGAATAAATATGAAGTCGGTTATCATTTAGACGCCCAACTTAGATCCCCGAATTTGCCCTGGATCCGTTACACTTGGACTGAAGCCGCGCTGATCCGTTACGAGGTACACTTCGGCGCATTCTCATCCCCGAGGAATCAGCCTCTATGTGCGACAGAAAAGTTCACCGCTGTCATGTGGGTTCCCCTGCCGAACAACTTCGGACGGGATGGCAATTGCTAGTCAGATCGGGGCTTCCATGGCATAGAGTCCTCCCTCTCTTCTTCGCAAATGTAGCGCGCAAGATAGTTTCGCTCGAACGATGCTGCGGAAATCACGGCCAGCCTGGATGTTGAATGACATGAGTCCGCCGACGTGTTCGGCTGCCGCTCAGTTTCCCTCACGACGAATCAGCCCCGTTTGACAGCGCCTTTTGATTTTACGTAACATTGGACTGTGAACTTTCGAGTTGGGGGTACGGTCCGTTGCGATCCGAAGGTACTACAACACTCCTTGAGACCGTTGGCAAGTATATAGAGTACGCTGGGCAGCGCAAAGGATTCAACCCGCAGGAAACCCCAAAGGAGCTACAGCGATTCGTAAGCTGGTGCGGAGCTAGCCGATCAATAAAAGATATACCCCCTTCTGTAATAGGCGAATACGCCGACAGAGTCGCAGGGACAGGAACGACACCACAAGCCTCGGAAAGGCTGCAAGAAGTGAGAAAGTTCCTGTCCTTTGTGCGTAATAACAGACTCGGCCCGGAAGACAAGAACGGCAAACAGGTCAACCTCGCCCATCATGTACGGGTCAGAAGGGCGCGAGTGAGGCAGACCCGCGCCACCGCGCAGGAAGAGAAATTCATCGAACTGACCGCCGAAGGGCACGAACAGCTTGTCAACGAACTCGAGGCTCTCAAGTCCCAGCGTGGTCACCTCGCCAAGGAGATCCAGAGAGCCGCCGCGGACAAGGATGTGCGCGAGAACGCTCCGCTAGAGGCGGCCAGAGAAGAGTCCGGAAGAGTCGAGTCCCGCATACGCGAGATAGAGTCCACGCTCGGCAACGCGGTCGTCATAGATCAGAACGACCCAACCCGCTCACAAATCGTCAAGCTAGGCACGGTCGTAGAGGTCCAGGACATATCTTCCGAACGGGAATTCAAATACACGGTTGTGAGCGCATCCGAAGCCAATCCGCTCGAATTCAAGATTTCGGATGCTTCGCCTCTCGGTAAAGTTCTTCTCGGCAGAGCCGCCGGTCATGAAGTTATCGCCGACACCCCGCGGGGCAACGTGACTTACAAGATCATCCGCATTTCCTGAACCCTCTATACAATTCGACAATGAATGGGGCCGCTTGGGGCGGTCCCTTTTTTGTGTCTTCGACTCAAATTTCGGACTTTGTTTGCTATTCGTGTATCATGGGGCGACGCTCAGAAGCGCAGCCCAATTAGCAAGGTGAAGTGAATGACAACCCAGGTCAGAGAATCCGACACCCTAGAAATGGTCGAGGATCTCAATAGACTGGTATCGGGCGAGGTGAGATTCGACAAGATGAGCCGCGTCCTCTACTCGACGGACGCGAGCATCTACGAGATCGAGCCGATAGGGGTGGTCATTCCGCGCACCCCGGAAGACGTCATCGCCGTTGTAGAGACGTCCAATAAGTATGGCGTGTCCGTCCTGCCCAGGGGAGGCGGCACCAGCCTCGGCGGTCAGACTGTCGGGCACTCTATCGTCATGGACTTCTCCAAGTACATGCACAATGTCTTGGAGGTCAATCAGGAAGAGCGCTGGGTACGTACCCAGCCCGGCATAGTCCTGGATGCGCTGAACCACGAGCTCCGCGACACCGGCCTATTATTCGCGCCCGATCCATCCACATCGAACCGCGGAAACGTTGGCGGAGCGCTGGGCAACAACTCCTGCGGCGCGCACTCGATCATGTGGGGCAAGACAGTAGATAACGTGCGCGAACTCGACGTCGTGCTGTCCGACGGCGCCCCAACCCGGTTCGGCGGCCTGGATGGCGCTCAGCTAGAGGCCAGGATGCGTGGGGAAGGGCTGGAAGGCGACATATATCGCGGCCTGTTCCGTATTGGAGAGGCCAACCGCGACGAGATCATAGCGCGCTATCCCAAGATACAACGGCGAGTGTCCGGCTATAACCTCGACGAGTTCGTGGGCGGGATGGGCTTCGATATGGCGCGCTTCGTCGTTGGCTCCGAAGGCACGCTGGTTACGATAACCGAGGCGAAGCTCAACCTGGTTCCAAGGCCCAAGTTCACCGCGCTCGGCGTTCTGCACTGCGCGGACCTGCTCGAATCAATGGAGGCCACGGTCGTCGCGCTCGACTTCCAGCCGGCCGCGGTGGAACTCATAGGCTCGATGATCCTCCGGCAGGCGAAGTCCAACCTCGCGTACTCGCGCATTACCGACTTCATAGACGGAGACCCCGAGGCGCTGCTGGCTATCGAGGTCGTCGGCGACAGCCAGGACGAGGTCATATCCAAGCTGGTCAATCTCGGCGCTATATTCTCCAGCAGGAATCTGGGGTACACATTCCTTAGAATGCTTCGTCCGGAGGACCAGAACAAGGTATGGGACGTTCGCAAGGCGGGCCTGGGACTCATGATGAACGTTCCGGGCGACGCCAAGCCGCTGCCTTTCGTGGAGGACACCGCGGTCGCCCCCGAACACCTGCCCGATTTCGTACGCAAATTCGACGAGATAGTCACCTCACACGGCACCGAGGCCGGGTACTACGGCCACGCGAGCGTCGGATGCCTGCACATCCGCCCCCTGATCAATCCGAAGAGTCAAGAGGACGTGGACCGCATGGTCTCAATCGCCGAAGAAGTGGGCGACCTCGTTATGGAGTACGGGGGCTCTATGAGCGGCGAACACGGCGATGGCCTCGTCCGCAGTTGGTTCAACCGCAAGATGTTCGGCGAACAGATCTACGAAGCGTTCCGAGAGGTCAAGCGCACTTTCGACCCGAACGGAATCATGAACCCGGGCAAGATAGTTGACTCCCAGCCGATGACTGAGAACCTGCGAATCGGCCCGGAGTACAAGCCGATTCAACTGGATACGGGCTTCGCCTTCGGTTCGGAGGGCAGTTTCGCGCACGGCATAGAGATGTGCAACGGTCAGGGCGCGTGCCGCAAGACGCTCGGCGGCACGATGTGTCCGTCCTACATGGCCACCCGCGAGGAGGAACACTCCACGCGGGGCAGGGCGAACGCGCTCAGGGCCGCCCTCTCCGGCGCGCTTCCCGCCAACTCGCTCGCGGATAAGCGATTGTACGACGTACTCGACCTGTGCCTGGAATGCAAGGGCTGCGCCGCGGAGTGCCCTTCCAACGTGGACATGGCGAAGCTCAAGTACGAGTTTCTGAACCAGTATCACAAGGTGAACGGACTGCCCCTGCGAAACCAGATCTTCGGCAACATAGCCGCGCTCAGCAAGTTCGGGGCTTTCTTCGCGCCGTTCTCCAACTGGGCGAACAGGCTGCCCGCCGCGCGCAGTATGCTCGAAAGCCAGGTGGGAATAGACAGCAGGCGTGAACTGCCGCCGTTCGCCAGCCAGACTTTCGCGCAGTGGTTCAGGGCGCGGGGAGGCTCGCCCGACTCCGCCAACCGGCTCGGCCAGGTCGTCCTGTTCCCCGATACCTTCACCAACTACAACCACCCGGAACTCGGCAGGGCCGCGGTCAAGGTCATGGAAAGGCTTGGGTACCAGGTGGTCCTCCCCAAAGTCCGCTGCTGCGGACGCCCGATGCTTTCCAAGGGTATGCTGGACAAGGCGAAGGAGAACGCCCGATACAATGTCGGCGCCATCTATGACTATGTGGAATCGGGCGCGAAGCTGGTGGGAATCGAGCCGAGCTGCATTCTCGGATTCGCGGACGAGTTCTCCGACCTGATCCCCGAGGACGCGGACAGGGCTGCGCTGATCGGCGAGAACACGATGCTGATCGAGCAGTTCGTCGCCCACGCATTGGAGCGGGGCGCGGAACTCGACGTAGACGGATCGAGGCTGCCGGATAAGATACTGTTCCAAGGTCACTGCCACCAGAAGGCGAGAGTCGGGACCGGGCAGGCGCTGAACGTCCTGCGGTCCATCGAAGGCTGCGAGACGGTCGAGATCAACTCCGGCTGCTGCGGGATGGCCGGCAGCTTCGGCTACGAGACCGAACACTACGACATCTCGATGCAGATAGGGGAGATGTCCCTCTTCCCCACGATACGAGAGCAGGAAGGCGACTTCGTAGTGGTGGCCGAGGGCGTCTCATGTCGCCAGCAGATAGCGCAGGGCACGAACAAGCGCGCGCGCCATCTCGTCGAGGTATTGGCAGACGCGCTGGACTGACCCTCGCTTTGCACTGTGTCCGGGGTGAATCTACCCGGCGATGTCCGGCGACCAGTCGTAGATATTGGACAGGGCGCCGCCCATTAGTATTGCGCGCTCAGAATCGGAGAGTTGGTCCGTAACTCGGAACGCCTCCACGCCCTGCTCGTAGTTCAGCAGATTCACGGCGCGTGTCCAGTCCGTGCCCCACATACACCGTTCAAGGCCGAACGCCTCGAATATCTTGCCCAGGGGCTCCCAGATGTCAGGGTAGGGGAACGGCTCATGGGAGAGCGTACAGGCCCCTGATATCTTGATTGCCACGTTGTCGAGTTGGGCCATCGAGAGAACGCTGTCCAGGTCAGCGAAGGGTTCGGGCGGCGCGGGAGGCTCGAAGGGCTGCGGTATTCCGAGGTGGTCTATGACTATCCGGGTACCTGGATTCCTCAGCGCGAGTTCCCGCAGCAGCGGCAGATGTCCCGAACTCATTATGTTGACCGGCACGCTTGCCTGGGCGCCGGCGGCGAGAATCCGATTCAGGCCCGGGTCGTCCGCCTCGTACGAACCGTAGCTGAGCATGATGCGCGCTCCGACCACGCCGGGCGTACCTGTCCACTCGGCCATGTCGTCCTCTATCGTGTCGGACTCGGGGTCGAAGGGCCTTATCAGGCCGAACCTGCCCGGATGCTTCGCGTACACCTCCAGCGCGTAGCTGGCGTCGTAGCGATACATGGAGTAGGGCGAGACCAGTAGCGCGCCATCCACTCCTACCGCATCCATCGCCGCCACCATGTCGTCGCC
>JAAXHY010000303.1 GCA_012270665.1 Dehalococcoidia bacterium | reverse complement strand
CCATGATTACGTGCTTATTAGCCACTTTCTGTCGAGAGAGAAGCTGCCGCGCCAGCATCAATCCGTGCTGCATATTCGTACCTGAGTTCCAGTAGTTCCAGGTAATCTCGGGCAACTCTTCTTCCTTGAACTCCATAGCGTAGTCGGAGAAGCCGACGAGGTAGAAGTAGTCTCTCGGAAACTGGGAGTGAATGAGCCAGTACAGGGCCATCGCCACCTTCTTCGCCGGACCCCAGTAGCCAAACATCCCCATTGACTTGCTCTGGTCCAGAAGCAGAACCGTCGCGGTCTGAGTCAGATGCTCGGTGTGATGCACTTCCAGGTCTTCTGGCGTCAGTCGCAGGGGGACATTCGGCCCGTTGCGCAGCACCGAGTTGAATAACGTGCGGTGCATGTCAATATCGAACGGGTCTCCGAACTGGTACTGGCGCGTCTCGCCCGTGTACTCCCCGCCATCGCCGCGGGTGAACACCTCGTGCCTGCCCATGCGTTCCTTCTTCATCTCAGAAAAGACTTCACGAAGGGCGTGCTGGGCTAGTTTCCGCATCCCTCTCGCGGTCAATTCGAGCCTATCCCCTTTGCGGCGCAAATATCCGGCCTCTTCAAGCTGCTGAATTAGCTGTTGAAGCTGTTCGAGTTCGCGGCGCGCGTCCTCTCCCATGAGTTCCTCGACTTTGCCGGGATCAATGTTCTCAACCCCACCCTGTCGCATCACGGACTCGAGTTGATCGTCCAGGCGATCCATGTCCTGGAGTTGCTCCATGAGCTGCATCGCCTGATCGAGAGTCACAGATTCGTCACCCATAAAGGGATATTCCGACGCCATGTCGTCGAACGGAAACATGTCGTACATGATCGAGGCGAGCTCCGCCATGTCCTGCATCATCTCCGACGGCATCGAAGACTGGAGCATCCCTTCCAATTCGTCACGCATCTGGGACGACATAGAGTCCATCAACGACTGCATGGACGCCATCTGCTGCTGAAGCTGTTCTATAAGTTCATCCAAGCTCGCGGGTCGATCCGGGTCGAAGTAGCGCCCGTACTGCTCCATGAACCCCTCGAAGTCCGGATCATCCCCCATGGCTCTGTCTCTAAGCATCTGGTTCAGGGCTTGTATCATCTCTTGTATGCCGCGCATATCTTCAGGCGACATATTCTGAATCGCGTCCTTCATCCCCTGGAAGAAGTTCTGCATCATCTGCTGACGCAACATCTCCATCAGTTCCTGGAATTTCTCCTGCGCTTCGGGATCCATAAAGTCGTAGTCCGACAAGGAACGGAGCTGTCCCGCGGCGCTTTCTGGCAGGATGTCCAACTTCTCTTGGTTCTGCCGGGCGCGTTGTTCCAAAACATCCATCGCGTTACCGAGGATGTCGTTGAGCTCAGAATCGTCTCCCGCGCTCTCAAGCTGCCGCTTCGCGTCATCCAAGCGTCGTTCGATACCGCTTCGCTCGGTGGAGATTATGTCCTCAAGACGCTCGGCAATGTCATCCATAGCCGACTCGAGGTTATAGCGTTCCAGTTGTTGCTGCTGAAGACGATTGAGACGCTCCCTGAGTTCCCGAATCCCCGTAATCCGCTGACCCTGGTCGCCACTCATTCCCTGCCGCATGAGATTGCGCATAGCCCGGTTCACGTCGCCGTGATTCATGATGTCTTCGGACAGAGCTTCCAGAACGTCGTCTTGGTCAAGATCGAAAGGACTCTGAGTCCCGTCCCAGTAGGAATAACGATAGCTGACCATAGGATGCCTCTCAGACTGTCGGTTTAGTCGGCCAAACGAATTGGGCCAATCATATGTACGCGGCCCAACTGTGTCAATGACCTGTAGCGACCGCGCGCTACGGGCCGAGCGCGGGTTACTGGCTCGAAATGGATATGCGCTGATCGGCGGGCACGTTGGTCAGCACGCTGGTCTCACCATTGACCCACTCGACGCGAATTTCGTCCACGGTCGCGGCGATTCCCAGACCAAAGTGAGCGATTCTTCCCGGTTCCTGGGTAACAAAGTTGGTCGAAGCGTGCAACTCGCGCATCTGCGTCAGTCCGTTTGCGGTTACATAGACCCTCGATCCGATGCCGTGACTGTGTAGTGGAGGAGACCCGTCCAGGGTAACCTTCAGCCAGTGGTTCTCCGTTGGCGTGTCATTTCTGAGCAGAGTGGGCGCCGCCGGTCGTCGAAT
>JAAXHY010000097.1 GCA_012270665.1 Dehalococcoidia bacterium | reverse complement strand
GCGCTCGTGGGATGGTTCTTCTATATGAGGCCGCCCGACCCGGAGGCTCCCGCGGCGGTGTTCGCTGGCTCCATCGCGCTTGCGACACTCGTGCCCGCGCAGGTCTTGTTCTACTTTCTATCCGTGTTCACGCGGCGCGCGCCTGTGTGGGTTTCGATGACGCTGTGGCACATGGCGCGCAACCCAATGCAGTACTCGTGGCTGGTACTCCTGCTGGTCCTTTCGGGCGGCATAGGGATACTGGCCACAACCGTAGGGGCCACATTGGACCGCAGCTACGAGGAGAGAGTTCGATATAACACTGGAACCGACATTCGTCTATACAGCCTCCCGCCATACGTGGGGCGAAGGGATGGCAAGCTGGAGGAGACTTACAGGGGAGTGTATGGGGTCGAGTCCGCTTCGCCCGCGCTGAGAGGGGGCGGTCACGTGGGGACGGGCGGGGCAGGTCCCACATTCTCCTACCTGGCGGTGGACACTCAGAGTTTCGATCCTTGGTACAGGGGCGACTTCTCAGAGAGAGATCTGCCTCATATTCTGGATGACCTGAGAGTCGAGGATCCGGTGCGGTCAACCGCGATACCGGAAGGCGCGGAGAGGATACAGATATGGGTGAATCCAGCCAGCTACTACCCGCTGATGTTCCTCTGGGTAGTGGTCGAGGACGCCAACGGCAAGATGGATACGCTAACCCTGGGCGAAATGAATACGCAGGGGTGGAACCTGAAAGGGGCCGACCTGCCTGACAACCTGGTCCACCCCCTCGAGATAGTGGCGATACAGCTTAACGAGCCCGGTTTCGGCTCGACTGGAACGGCGGGCAACATCGTTTTCGACGACCTGCACGCGGTGATGGGGGAAACGGGGGAGAGAGTAACGATAGACGGCTTCGAAAGTTCGCCCGAGTGGGTATCAATCGCGACAAGTTCGGTCGAAAGAGACGAGGTGTCCGGGGTCACGGATATAGTCTATTCAGGCAACAGGGCGCTCCGATTTACGTTCGGCAAAGATTCGAACAATAACCTGCGTGGCTTCTACAAGACCGGCGGCCACGGGTATATTCCGGCCGCCGTGAGTCGCTCGTTCGCAGAGTCCACCGGGGCGTGGGAGAACATGGGGATCGTCGTAACGCTTCCCGGGGGGCTGGTCCCGGTCGTGGTGGCCGACGTCGTGGAGTATTTTCCAACGGTAGCTCCACAGGGGCTGGGGTTCATGGTCTTCGACCTGGATACGCTCCTGGAGTACATAGACCCGCTGAACTCGAGAGGGCAGGTTCCGGTCAACGAGCTATTTCTCAATGCGCGGGACGGGAGCGGCATAGCCGCTCTGGAGGAGGTGGATGACCTGCTCGGCTACCAAGGGAAGGCAATAGGGGTCGAAGCCTCTCTGGCGGCGCAGGACACGGACCCGCTCATATCGGCGGGATGGCGGACGATGGTGCTGGTGGCGATGGCGGTGATACTGTTCATTGCCAGCCTGGGATATATCGTCTATCTGTTGTCCTTCACGGATCGAAGCGTCAGTGAGATGGCCTCTCTGCGGTCTTTAGGATTCAACCGGGCGCAGACGGTTGGCCTGATCGCGCTGGAGCACATCCTCATAGCGTTGGTCGGGCTCGGGCTCGGCACGTGGGCCGGGTACCAGATGAGTCGAATGATGGTCTCGGCGGTGGCGGTCACAGAAGGCGGAGGCCATATCCTGCCGCCGTACATACTGACGACGAACTGGCTGTACATGGGGCCGCTCTACCTGGCGATGATCGCGGTGTTCGTGGCCTCGCTGATGACGCTGGGGCGGCGCGCGCTATCTATTGACCTTAGACGGCTGTCGCGGATGGAGGAGTAGGGGGATAGTTGGCGGGTTGACGGCCTAGTTGGGCTTTCCGATAATGAGATGGCACGGAGAGTGAGGGACAGGATCATAGCCGGGCGCGATGGCGCGTGAGACAGAAGGCGAACGATGACCGCTGATAATAGATATCTGCACCCTTCTAGGGTGAATCACAAAAGACCGAAATGGCTGGAGGAACTGAGCAGCCCGGAAGCGGAGGAGGCAATACGGAAGGAAGCCGAGCGAATCCGCAACGGCCCCGAACCTCCGCCTACGTTGGAGGAAGTCAGGGAGATGATGGGTGAGGCGTTTGGAGATCGCACACTGAAGGAGGTGATGCGCGAACTAGATGCCAGGGAAGACTTATCCGACCCGTCCTCGTAGCGATCTCAAGCGGTCGAGGGTGTAGTTCGATTGTGGATTGAGCGTCGGCATCCCGTAAGACTCACACGCTGCGATAAGTTCACGGTCCGCGCTGACCACGTAGGTAGCCTGACCGACTGACAACATCTCGCTCGCTATCATCGCAGAAGCAAAGTGTATGGTGTCCAGTGAGCGCAGGGGGTATTCCCTGACTATTCCCGCCGCGCTATCAATCAACTCGTTCTGAACGGGCACAAGCGTGAATCCGTAGTCGGATATGTCCAAAGCAAATTGCCCTGATATCCTTCGATAACCTCCCGAGGTTATTATTCGTCCTTTCAAAAGACGAGCCAGGGTGGAATTCACTTCCAAGAGGGTCAGATACGAAGTAGTCAACTCATCCGAGTCGGTCAGACCATCGAAGATTTGGTCAACCACATCCGAGCCAGTCTCAATCCTGTATCGCTTCATAATCGCCGAAGTGTCGAGATAGTAGATTGGCACGGGTTACCCTCC
>JAAXHY010000274.1 GCA_012270665.1 Dehalococcoidia bacterium | reverse complement strand
GCTGGAGGCAAAGGTAAGAGCTTGAAAGAGACGGCGGCCCGCAACGGGATCTTCTACGGCTGGTTCATCGTGGCCGCCGGGGCCTTCGCCCTGTTCATGTCCATGGGCGCGAGGAACGGCTTTGGCGTGTTCGTCGTCCCCATGACCGGCGATTTGGGCTGGAGCCGGACCGAGATATCCGCCGCCATAGCCGTGGGCATTCTTGTCAACGGGCTGTCTCAGCCGTTCCTGGGACGGGTCTATGACCGCTTCGGGGGCCGCTCGGTAATTTCCCTCAGCCTGCTCGTGTTGGGCATCTCCACGATACTGCTCACCTTCACCAGCGACTTCGGGCTGGACTTCGCGCCCGCTATCAATCTTCCCTTCCTGAAGATAGAACTATCCGCCAGCCTGCTGTTCCTGATACTAATCTACGGGCTGGTGATGTCCACCGCGTCGAGCGGTGTCTCCTTGGTTACGGTCCACGCCGTATTGGCCAAGTGGTTCCTGCGTCGTCGCGGGGTGGTGCTCAGTCTGTGCACGGCAGGAACGTCCCTGGGCGGACTGATACTGACTCCGTTCGCAGCATCGCTCATCATCTGGACGCACTGGCGTTACGCCTGGCTGGTCCTGGGCGCGCTGGTACTCATCCTGGCCCTGCCGTTGGTGGGACTCCTCATGCGCGACAAGCCCGAAGACATCGGCGAGAAGCCCGACGGCAGTGGGCCGGAGAAGCCACTTCCGTTGGCGCTCAAGGTGGTCTGGAAGGTCGTATGGTCCTTCATCCAGTTGATTGCTCTTCCACTGGTTGCCGCCATCTGGCTGGTCGCGTTCATCACCAGAGACAAGAAGGACTTCGTGTCCGATCCACCTTCCAAGGCGCCTCTCGAGTCCGATGACTGGAAGGACTCTTTCAGGTCGCCTCCAATATGGCAGCTGTCCGGCGCGTACTTCGTCTGCGGCGTGACCACGCTCATCATATCCACACACTATGTGCCGTTCGCCATAGACCTGGGCATCAGCCCAGCAGTAGCGGCAATGGCGTTCGGAATGATGCAGGGATTGAACGCAATCGGCGTCATGGTGGTCGGCATTCACTCCGACAAGTTCAGCCGCAAGAATATGCTGGGCACAATCTACTTCCTGAGATTCTTCGCATACGTGATGCTCGTCACGCCCAGTATCCTCTCCAGTTCGCTGGGAGTGGGCATCCCACCTTCGGTAGGGATTTGGGGCTTCGCGTACTTCGCAGGTATGTCCTGGATAGCCACGCCGCCGTTGACTTCCTCACTGACGGCGGACATATACGGGCTGAAGAACCTTGGCACTCTAGGCGGGTTCACCACCTTCGCGCACCAGATCGGCGGCTCGTTGAGCGTTGTCGTGGCGGGCATACTGTACGACGTCACAGGGACTTACGTGATACCCTTCGGGCTCGCCGGCCTGACTCTGCTAGGAGCTACAATAGCCAGCTACGCGGTCAAAGAGCGCAAGTTCTCGGTCCGGTACCAGCAGCCTCGACCTGCCCCTTCAGCTACTCCCATCGCCCAGGGCGCAAACGACTGACGTCCGGGCCTCAGCGGGAGAGCCACAATGCCCTCGTTTCTTCTGTCTGCCCTGGCGCACCACTCGGAGCCGGGAGACCCCGTGCTTCTGGGGTGGATACAGGATCAGATTGACGCCATCATAGGACTGGGGGATTTGGCGATAGTCGTTATCCTGGGCGCGGTGGTCGTCGCCATCCCGATTGGGATACTGGCGACCTATCTACTGCAGCGAGTCAGAAGCATCCACTAACCCAACAGGGCATCCCCTATCTTCTTGCGGTGGAATCGCGGGTCGCCGAGGTAGTGGTACAGCGTCCTGGACATCCGGGTGTGGAGGGTCAGGCCGTACTCCCGCACGACGCCTATGCCGGCGTGGACTTCATGGGAGCGGTTGCAGCCCTGGTAGTAACCCTCTGAGGCGACGGCCTTCGCCAGATGCACGCTGGCGTCGTCTCGGCGACCGGTGTCCAGTTTCCATAGGGACTCGTAGGTTGTCCAGCGCGCGGCATCGAGGTGATTGACCATCTCCACGATGTGATCCTGGACGCGCTGGAATCGGCCAATCGGCGTGCCGAACTGGATGCGCGTCCTGGAGTATTCCAGCGTCATGTCGAACACGGCCTGGGCGCCGCCGACCTTGTAGGCGCACAGCACTGGTATCGCCTTGCGGAAAGCGCTCTGAAGCGGCTGCCATCCGCCACCCAACTCGCCCAGAACCGCGTCGGAGGGCACTTCTACATCTTCGAAGACGACTTCTCCTACCCAGCCCATGAAGCCGGGCAGCAGCCTGGTCGAGAGGCCCGGCGCGCGGGAGTCCACCATCAGCAAGGTAACACCCTCGCGTCCGCTGGAGCGAACGGCGCATATCAGCGTAGTCGCTGCCTTGGCGTCATGGACGAACAGCTTGGCGCCGTTGAGAACGTAACCCGAATCGGTCCGCTGCGCGCGCATCTGCACCGATTCCGCACCCCATCCGTACTCGGGCTCGGTGAGGGCCAGAGTCACGATCTCTCGCCCGGAGGCGATGTTCGGAAGCCAGCGACTGCGCTGTTCATCGGTTCCCGCCTCGGCTACTGCCAGGGCCCCCAGCACGCCGGACGAGAAGAACGGCCCGGACAGCGGCCCCGCGCCAAGCCGCTCGTAAACCACCGCGGCGTCGGTCAGAGAGTTTCCGCTTCCGCCGTACTCCTCCGCGACGAGCATACCAAGCCATCCTATGTCGGAGGCCTTCTGCCATATGTCCACGGAATAGCCCGTCTCGGACTCGTCGAACTCGAGCAGCGTCTCCTTCGAGCCCTCTCGCTCCATGAAGTCGCGCGCCGCGCTTCTCAGAAGTTCCTGTTCCTCGGTTAGTGAAAGGTCCATTTAGCGTCTCTCGTATTCTTGTAAAAGGTCTATGACTTCTCGATGAAGGACAGGCAGATGAGCCCTGATGATGTTCCATACCCTCACGTCGTCCACTTGGAAGAATTCATGAACTAGAACATTGCGAAAGGATATGATGAGTCGGTGGTCCGATACACGAGTCGCCGCGGACGATTCGACTTCACGCAGGAGATTCATCGCTTCGCCGATCTTGATGAACTACCGTTCCACCGCGGAGCGCATGTATGGATCTCGGATATAGTCTTCGAGGGTTCTGCCAGCCGTCCAATGGGCTATGAATGTAGCCGCCTCCACCATGTGGGCGAGAAGTTGAACTGCATCAGGCTTCATGGACATAGAACGGCATCCGGGTCTTTTCCACCCTGCTCTTCATATATCCATTTTTTAGCGCGATGACGCTAATATAGCCTATTTCAGTATCCTCGTCGAAGATGCCTTCAAGCGCGCGTTGCAACGCATAGTACGATTCCACGTTGTGCCAAGGGCCATACTCCAAGAAATCCACCAGGAAACCGATCTGTTCGGTACCCTTTATGCCTGAGTTGAACGTGTCGAGCCTCTTGACTTTGAATCTCTTGCAAATCGCGAATATCTCTGAACGTCTGATGCGCAGGGCTTCGTTCATCTCATCGGTCTGGAATGGATATATCCTATCTGCCATTTCTACTCCAGCCTCCCGGCCTGCTCCCTGACCTGGCGACCCGCGCCCAGACGACGCGCCATGATGACCTTCTGTATCTCAGCGGTGCCGCCCGGGTGCATCGCCACGATACTCGCGCGCTGGAACACCTCCATGTGCCCGTCGGACCTATCCCATTTCGGATCGTTGGTCAGCGCGTATGGGCCCAGAACTTCAAGCATCGCCTGCGCCGACCGGAGGCCGGACTGCTTACGGTAGAGCGAGTGCTGAGGGCCTTCGTGAGCCAGCTCCTGGCGGGTGTGGCGCATCCAGTAGTTGCGCAGCCCGAACAGGCGAGAAATCTCCGCCTCGACGTACACGTCCACCAATAGGTCTCTAATTCCCGGATCGTCGCTGAGGGGGCGCCCGTTCTGCCTGAGTTCCGCGGCATATTCGAAGAGCCTGTCCACAAGACGGTTGCGCCTTACGGAGCCTCCGGAGCCGTGCTCCAGTTCGAGGTGAGTGGTGGCTACCTG
>JAAXHY010000374.1 GCA_012270665.1 Dehalococcoidia bacterium | reverse complement strand
CACAAGGACGAGATCAACGAGAACTACGGGCGTGAGCTGCTCGAACTGTTCTCGATGGGTGTCGGCAACTACACTGAAGACGACATAAAGGCCGCATCCAGGGCGTTCACAGGCTGGACGTTCCGGCAGCCGCTATCCCTGTATCCCGTTGGCCATCACAACGCGGTCTTCGTATTCGACCCGGACGATCATGACTACGGTGAGAAGACATTCCTCGGCCACACCGGCAACTTCGACGGCGAGGACATCATTGACATAATCGTGGAGCAGCCCGCTACGGCGAGGTTCATTTCTCGTCACTTGTACAACTTCTTCGTCGAGGACGAGGTGCAGGTCCCATCCTGGAACACTGAGTCGCCGAAGGATGAGGCCGCGGTTCAGCAACTCGCCGATGTGTTCATGGAGACAGGCGGTCAGATGCGTCCGGTTCTCAAGGAACTGTTCAACTCCGACTTCTTCAAGAACGCGACCGAATTCAAGAAGGTCAAGAGCCCTACCGAACTCGTAGCGGGTGTCCTGAGGCAGACGGGAGAATTCAGCAACCCGGCGCCTGGAATCCAGCAGTTCGCCATCACCACTCTGAACGGATCTCTTATCGAGGGGCCAATGGCCATCATGGGTCAGCGCCTGATGAACCCGCCTACGGTCGAGGGCTGGCACACCGGGCACGAGTGGATTGACTCCGGCACTCTCAGCGAGCGCATCGGCTTCGTGGAGAGCCAGTTCCAGGACATTTCCAAGCCTGGAGTCAGGGACATGGTGGAGCGGGTCGGAAGCCTAGATGACGATCCGTCCCAGTTGGTAAATCGCTGCCTGGACATTCTTGGTGGAATAACCGTCAGCGAGAGCACCTATGCTTCACTCGTAGCTTACGCCGGAGAATTGGGCGACGAGGATGACGACTCGGTTGGCGTACACAACCTCTTGCAGATGACCGCTTCGACTGTTGACTACCAGTTCGAATAGCCTGATCCAGAATAAAGCAGATATGGGGGAAGACATGACCACCAAGAGCAGGGAAAAGACGCTGGTAGTCGTACAGCTCACCGGCGGCAACGACTTCATGAATACGATAGTGCCCTACGCCAACGAGCACTACTACGACGCCCGCAAGAAGGTCGTTATGAGACAGGAAGACGTCCTGCCAATCAACGACGAACTTGCCATAAACGCCAACGCCTCTCCCTTCAAGCGTCTCTATGATGAAGGAAAGATGGCGATCATCCAGGGCATCGGCTACCCGAACTCGAATCGCTCCCACTTCCGGGGCATGGACATCTGGCACACCGCCGAACCCGACCGGGTGGGCAACGAAGGCTGGCTGGGACAGGCTATCAGGGAACTTGACCCCAAGGCGGAGAACGTGCTTACCGGCGTAAATGTCGGCATGGGACTGCCACGCGCCATGTCGGTCACCGGGGTTCCTGTAACATCCGTTGGCGACCTCGAGGGCTACGGCGTGATGAACAGCATCGAACAGCAGCGCCTCCGAGACAAAGCCCTGGAGACCTTCAAGGGTATCTACGGTCAGGCCATCGGCGCCGGCCCAGTCGCAGAGTACATCGGACAGACCGGCCTGGACGTGCTCAAGGGTGCGGACATGTTGGCCGACGTCGCCGACCAGTACGAGTCCGAAATAGAATACGCCGACAACCAGATCGCAAAGAATATGCGCGACGTCGCTCGAATACATCTGGCCGATCTGGGAACTCGCGTCTTCTACACCGCGCACGGCGGATACGACACGCACGCC
>JAAXHY010000411.1:2618-3810 GCA_012270665.1 Dehalococcoidia bacterium | reverse complement strand
TTTATCATCGATAACCGGACTAAGGAGAGACTAATCGCGCAAGACCTGCGCTCTGAGGAGATAATCAAGCCTGTGCTACGGGGCCGGGACATTGACCGCTATCGGGCAAAGTGGGCCGGCATGTGGCTTATAGACACTCACAACGGCTATGGCGAAGTTCCGGCGATAGACATTGACGACTACCCTGCCATCAAGACCTTTCTCGACGGCCATTATGAAAGGCTGGCGAACCGGTACGACAAAGGCAGGACACCGTATAACCTTCGTAACTGCGCTTACCACGAACATTTCGCTAAGGAAAAGCTCCTCTGGATCGAGCTAGTCAACGATGGCCGCTTCGCCTACGACAAAAGCGGTGTCTACGGAGAAGCCACGACGTTCCTACTTACAGGCGAACGTATCAAATACCTATGCGCCGTACTGAACACAAGACTGATTCGCTGGTTCCTAGAAAAGATGGCCCCGACTTCAGGTATGGGCACTCTACGCTGGAAGAAGGTCTATGTAGAACGTCTTCCAATTCCGAGAATCGCTGTTCCCAAACAACAACCATTCGAGCAGTTAGTCGACAGGATATTGAGCGTGAGAGCCGGTGACCAACACCCTATCGTAGCAGCGGTGGAAGCTGAGATTGATAAGCTCGTGTACCGGTCATATGGACTAACGCCCGAGGAGATCGCCGTGGTGGAGGAGGGCAGTAGCCCGTACTCCGACGCATGACGCCAATATGGTTGGCGAACCCAGGGGCTGAAGCTCATCTCCCGGAGACCGCCCGTATCTCTTCCTCAGTCAATCCGTACAAGTCGTAGACGAGATCGTCTATCTTCGCGTCCAAGTCCATCGCATCTTTCCGACTAGTGCCCGCGAGCTGTAGAACGCGGTCAATCAAGTTGACTAACGGAGCCTGTCTATCGGGGCCTATCTTCGGGATAGGTAATCGTTCGACCGTCACTATGGTCCACTCAGTAAGGCCCATTCCCGTTGTCGCCGCCATGTTCCGTACCCACCAGGTGATGATGGAACTGTTGAGAACCGCGCACAGGTACTTAAGTGAGCCCCCTGTGATTATGTAGCCCTTGTTGTTGCAGTAGGTCTCCTTCTCGGAGAAGGCGAACCTCCCGTTAGGTGCCATATCTGCCCAAAAGAGCTTCTCGCGGCGGAAATGTTCGTGGTAAGCGCAGGTATCCTGCAT
>JAAXHY010000411.1:0-2590 GCA_012270665.1 Dehalococcoidia bacterium | reverse complement strand
GCTTCCTTAGTCCGGTTATCGATGATGAAGGCGTCGTTGTAGCCCGTCTTTATTCCGTAGTTAATCGCAATATCCCATTCTTTCAATGGTGTTCCCCTGGCCAGCATCTTTTCCAACACACTTTGTTCCAAGCGCGAAAGGATGCTCCATGGTGCAGCACCATCAGGACGCACGTGTCCCCAGTGCCTCTCCTCCGGCGGGACGGCCTTATCGGCCAAGCGGTCCATGTCTACTCCGGGAAATGCATCATTAGTAGGCTCGCCGGTTCTCAGTACCAACACACCCGAGTCAACGATGGCCGACTCGAAGACATCTTTGCCTAATTCCAGTAATCGAAGAGGGGTGTGCCCGTCCGCGAAGAACTGGCGTGTCTTCTTGCCATATTCTGCTTTCAGCCAGCTGTTGGAAGTTATGTAGGTCAGCATACCGCCATTGGCACGAAGAACCTGGCAGCCTCGTTCATAAAAGAGTTGGTATATGTCACCAGTACGAACAAGGGTCGTATACTTCGCATCCTTGTATCGATTCGCCAATAGCCCTCCGTTTCGTTGCAACTGCACATATGGCGGGTTGGCGATGGCTATGTCGAACCCGCGCTTCTGTGCGAATACCTCGGCGAACTCCACTCGCCAGTCGACGCCACTATTGGCCATCCCAACGACGCCCAGGCTTTCCCTGATGGCCCCTCCGGTCTCCTGGATGTCGTGGCGCAGACGTTCTTTGTCCGGACCGAGAGATGCCCGCATATACTCGGCTTTCAGTCGACCCAAACGTCTTACAGCCTCGGCGTCATAACCGAGGATGCCTTGCATTTCGACGCTCGGACTGGGGTCCGGTCCCAGCAGGCTGTCCCCAGTTACGACCTTAAAGTCTAGGTTAGGGAGCGGCTCTGGTTGGTCTCCCTCGTACTCTATGGCCAGCGAGAGCCACATCCGCAGCATTGCGATATTGACGGCGAAGTCGTCGATGTCCACGCCGTAGAGGTTGCGCTGGATGATCTCCAGTTTGAGGTCATATAGGGCCTTGGCGTCCACCCCGGCATTGAAGAGCGCAGTCTGAAGCTCGATGAGCTCCTGCATCATGCCCAGAAGATACGCGCCGGAGCCGCAGGCCGGGTCCACCACAGCTACCTGCTCCAGGGCTGCGGCGACACGCCGTGCCTGCGCCACTTGGATGCCCTCGGTGTCATAGCTGTCCACGAACCGGACGATGGCATCGGAAGTGAGGCCGGTTTCCTGTCCCTCCAAGTAGCCCTTGAGTGACTCCCTGCACATGAAGGAGACGACCGGACGCGGCGTGTAGTAGGCCCCGGAGTCGTGGCGACCCGTGACCAACTCCTCAAACACCTTGCCCAGCATCTCCGGGTCCACCGCTACCTCCACGTCAAAGGGCGTGGACTCCATCACGGTGAAGTTGAAGCGGTCGAACAGGCCAGTCAGAATTGGCTCAATTGCCTCGTCCCGCACGGTAACCCCGTCCCGCTGGTCGAGTTCGTTCCTCTCAAACAGTCCGCCATTGAGGAAGGGCACGTTCCCAATTGCCCCGTACAACACCGGGTTGTCTTGCATGAGATTGCGGGACTGTGGGTTGTTCAGCCCAGCGAAGAAGAGGGCGGTCAATCGATTGGCGTAGAAGTTGTCCCCGTTCTCGTTGCGATAGTCGCGCCACAGGGCGTTCAGGTAGTCCTTGTCACCTTTGAAGGCGAGCCACCCCTTGCGCGAGAGGAAGTAGATGAACATGAGTCGGTTGAAGAGGGTCTGTACGAAGCGCCGCCTGGCCTCCCGCTCCTTATCATCCTCGTCTCCAAAGCCGGAGACGCTCTCTTCAGCGATCTGGAATACCCGTTTGTACTCCGCAAAGAATTCCTTTGTGACGGGCTCTACATCGAAGGCTTCGTCCAAGGCCAAGCGGATGCTGCCGCTTTGTCGATGATTCCAGTAGATGTTGGAGACCTGCTGGACAGCGGTCCGACGCGGCAGGTCTCTCTCCACCACCATGCGGCGCAATGTAGGCCGCGTCCCTTCGAAGCTAGGGTGGATGAGGTGTATCTGGCTGGCCGAGGCGTTGGTGAAGACCAGCAGCAGGTCGTCGCCGAGTTGCTCCGCAATCAGCTTGGCAGCCGCGGCCGCCTCGCCCTGGCGCACTCTGTCCGTCTCCGGTGTGTCCAGCGCTATGTATAGGACATGCACTCCGTCGAGATGGGCGATGCGTTCCGCCGAGGCGGGCAGGGCAGCGTTGCCTGACGCAGCGCCAAGGTGCACTGTGCCGGAGGCTGGGTCGAAATCCAAGACTTCCACGAACAGTGCCCGTACAGCGGCAGCCCGCTCATCCGCAGAGACGGTGAAGATGCGTTCGATTCTGCTCTCGACCTCGACCGCGTCGTCCCGGTTCCTAATGGGCATACTTACGTTCCCTTAGAGATGTAGAACTGAGGGCAGGCGACGCTCGGATTCCTACCTCGCATCGGCCTTAGCCGTTATCATACCCCCGTTAAATGTTGATAATCAACTAAAATGAAGGTACGCTGTGGGGGAGGTGATGGCATGGAATTCCCCGAGCGTCTGCGTGCTCTGCGCAGGCAGGCCCAGAT
>JAAXHY010000157.1 GCA_012270665.1 Dehalococcoidia bacterium | reverse complement strand
AATTAGTTTGTATGTTCGTATTATAGCGTATCTAGTATGTGAATGTGTAGTCATATGAGCCAACCCTGGCGGGGCGCGCGCCGCGATTTTACCATAGGGAGTGGAGGAACTCGATTCTGTCGGAGGGCCAGTAGCTGAGCCAGGCGCGACCGATGATATAATGGCCCTCTACCATGCCCCAGTTTCGAGAATCGCTTGAAACCGGACGATTGTCGCCCAGGACATAGATTGAATCAGGCGGAACCCTCACGCGCTCGAATGAGCGGGTGTCGGCGTTCACAACGTAGGATTCATCCAGGGGCGTTCCGTTTCTGATGACCTGTCCCCTGTCTATTTCTATGTAGTCCCCGGGAAGCCCGATGACGCGCTTGACGAACTCGCGGGATGGGTCGGCAGGGTACAGAAACGCGATCATGCCACCGTAATTAGCAACGCTTTCGTACCGACCGCGTATACTCCAGTATAGATGAGGGACGCGGACCAGGAACAGAGCGCCGAGCAACACCATGAAGGCTGGACGGGCGGTTGTCAGTAGGATGAGCGCGAACGCCAGCGCGATGTAAATCGCTATGTTCAGCAGCGTGTTGAAACCGACCCGCAGCCATAATCCTCCTGTCGTCGTCGTGTGTGGGGTCTTCCATGGACGGGAGGAATGGAAGTCATGCGGGGCAACTTCGGGACGCAAGCGATCAACGAAGAATTGTCCCAGGACGTAGAACATCATGCCCAGAAGAATGAATGAAAGTAGGTAGTCTCCGGTCACCGCGGAGTGGGAAATCGTACTCCAGCTTATCGAAGCGAGTAACACACCTGTTACCAGGTAGAATATCAATCTCAGGAATAACGGACCCAAGTTAACACCTCTTTACTTCATCACGGCGCTGGGCACATTGAATCACACAGAAAGACTGCTTCACTGGGCACCCCTATCCGGACCAGAAAGTCCTCAATATCTGTCTCGACGTCCGGGTTCCGCTCTCGATTGACCTCAACCGTCAAGCGGTTTAATGAAGGGTCGGCGCCGAAAGCGCCCGGACCGAAACTCGCGCCTTGTATGTTCCGGCTGGAATCAGCGATTATGCGATACCACCACTTCATAAGTTGCTCCCATGTGTATTGTCCCTGGATGGCGCGAACATCAGGGTATTCCTTCAACTTGTCTCCCCCCACAATTGCGAGCGCCAATTTCTCTGCCTTCTCCTGTGAGGGCTCCAGCATATAGACATTCGTGGTCTGAGAGTCACGGTCGAGAAACAGGCCTCCAAATCCAGGTGATGACTGCCCTGTTACAGGATCAACGACTTCAGGTGGAGCACACTCGAATTCGTAAGGCCCTTCGGGGAACCATTCTCTTGGATAGACCGTAACCTTAATGGCCTCGGGCGGTATGTCTGATCCTGACAGCAGACTGTGAAGCCTTTGGTTTATGCTTTCCCTGTTTGCCTCACAATTTATTCCGACCTCAATTCTGTTCGAACCCGTGTCCACTCCAGACACGGTCAGTTCGGAGAGGGTGGCTAGCTGAGTTTTGTAGAGGTTTCTGTTCCACTTTTGAAGCTGCTGATAGGTGTACTGAGCCTGGACCGGTCGTACCTCCCTGACCTTCCGAGTGCCTTCATAGACGATTTGACCGAGCCGTGTTCTCCCGAGGTATTCGGCGGACTCCTGAGAAGGATTTATCATGAAGATGTAAACTATGGAATCATCTTCAGGATCGATGAAAAATCCTCCGTATCCAGGGCCTTCTACCGGGGTCGGAGTAGGTGGAGGCGGTGTAGGACTAGGTATGGGCGAGGGCGCTGGAGGGCGAGGCGAAGAGACGGGAGTGACTGTTGGAACCGGCGCGGGAGAAGTCGGCGGGGACGCTACGGGAGTCAGCGAGCCGCTCGATGGCGGTACGCAGGCCAGAGTCATTAGCAGAGAAGCCGATGCAGCTATCAGAATCAATCTGCCGTTCATCGCGCTCATCTTCTCCTATCCCGCCGACCCACGTCATGCGTGACAGGGGTTGGTCGCAAGATAAGCGGCGGCACTCGCTCCGGTAAGGGAACCGACAGCAAGATGACTCTCGCTTCCATGTTCGGTACATGGAGAGCCAACGGCCTCAATCCTCTCTTCCAATGCCGTAGCCTACTCGTTTATCACTAACTCTGAACTGTTACAGCCAACCCGGCGGGGCGCGCGCCGCGATTCTACCATAGGGAGTGGAGGAACTCGATTCTGTCGGAGGGCCAGTAGCTGAGCCAGGCGCGACCGATGACGTGTTCGTCTGACACGAATCTCCAGTGGCGCGAGTCGCTGGACACCAGCCGGTTGTCGCCTAGTACGTAGTACGAATCTTCCGGTACACGGACAGGATCGAAACTCCGCGCGTCGGAGTGGACCACGTAAGGCTCTTCCAGACTCTCCCCGTTTCGGACGACCTGGCCGGTGTCTATCTCGATAACGTCTCCCGGCAGACCGATGACGCGCTTGACGAGAGCGCGGGATGGGTCGCGCGGGTGTAGGAATACCATGATGTCGCCGCGCTCGGGCGGGTGAAACGCGAACAACGCGCCGCTCTCCTCGGAGTCGGGGACGAACGGGATGAGGCCGGTCAGCGCGTCGGCGCTGAGACGGGAGAAGACCAGCTTGTTGGCGATGAGATGCTGGCCGTCAACCAGGGTTGGAGTCATGCTGAAGCCGTCCACCCTGAAGTTCTCTATGCTGAAGTGTATGGAGAGGAATACGGCGAGTGACACCAAGGCGGTGTGCACCAGTTCGCGTATGACCTCTCGCACGCCGGACTCCCGCCTATCGGCTCAGCTGAGCAGCGCTCCGAGGGTGGCGAGGACGGCGCCCGTCCCTGCCATGAGCGTGGGCGTGAGCCATATCGTTCTGCGATTCAGCGCCGAGCCACCCCTGTAACGGAGTTCGGCGCTCTCACCGTCTCGCGCTTCCTCATATCGGCTTCGCATACTCCAGTATAGATGAGGAACTCGCAGCGCGAACAGCGCGCCCAGCAGAACCATGAAGGCGGGCCGCGCTGTCGTGGTCAGGACCAGCAGGACAGCTAAACCGGAGAATATGGCGATACCCATAAGCGTCCTGAATCCGACCCTGAGCCAAAGGCCGGAGCGGCTGGTCTCGCGCGGCGTCTTCCAGAGCCTGGTGGGGTGGAAGTCGCCGGGGCCGCACTCCGGTCGCCAGCGGTCAACGAAGAACTGTCCGACGATGAAGAACATCATGCCCAGCAGGATGACGGAGAGGATGTAGTCTCCGGTGACCGCCGAGTGTTCGATGGTACTCCAGGTTATGGAGGCGAGGATGGTCCCAGCTATCAGATAGAAGAGGGTTCTGAAGAGTTGTTGGCCCATCTGCGCCTTCTCCTAATCTGACAACCAGAAATCACCATGCGGACAATCAATTGGCAATGTGCGTCGTATCTGTCTGCCGAGGTCGTCATCTTGATAGGCCCTACGACCTTTGAATCCGGTTCGCTCCCCTTCACGGACCATCTCCATACCGCTCTTGTACCTGATGTAAACACGGTCATCTTCCTCGCTCATGGTGAGATAGGACGGCCATACCACAATGTCTTCCTTGATATATATACAGCCGTTGCGGACCTGTAATTTTCCATCAATGCGGTCATTGCCTGGACTCTCTTCTTCATGCTGTGGAAAGGTCACCGGAAGGTCACGATTGCTGATAATTCTGGTGGACCGCATCCGTGCGCCACACTCTGGAACGTTTCTTCCTTCGCTCCCTCTCATATACAGCCTGTCGCCGACACGAGCTATCGTTCGTCCTCCCCCGTTTCGCACCTCGATTTCTCCATCTTTCCCGATGTGTGGATAGAATCCGGCTGGCCACAGGGGCACATATCTTTCAGAGTGATTCGCCTCCGTTATAAACAAGCAGTCCCCCTCCATCGTCATCTGGAACGGGCCAGAAAAGGGTTCCAACGTATCTAGGAATCCCCCCGTCAGTTTCCACGTTTTATTCCGTATAAAATATAGATCTGAGCCTGGAAGGGACACTATATTAGACTCATCAGACCTGATGACGCTAACATCGTCTCCGATTAGATAGTATGGCGCGGCGCACTTTTCTGACACTCTGTCCTCGATCTCACGGGCCAAGTCACTATCTGAGTCTATGAGTCTACCGGAGAAGCGAACCATATCGCCGACACGCGCCACCACTATGCCCATCTGGTCGCTGATGTGGATTGTGTCTTCTTCCTCCCACCATTTGAAGCCGTCTGGCCACACTAGCAGATATGAGGGAATCGGCTCATTGTTGAACCCCTCGTATCCAAGCGCTCGGAGGCAACCATCTTCTATGACCAACTCGACCATGATGTGATGCCCCAACGATGGGTGGCGATAGCCCCAGTCGGTGGGCAACGGTTCGTTATGTGTAGGAAAAGCCTTCACCACAGCCGCCGGCTTTGGCGAAGGTGGAAGAGGAGTCATTGTGGGACTTGGCGTCTCTGTATAAGTTTCCATGGTCGAGAATGGAGGAGAAGACGGGCGCTCTAAGGCGCCCTTCGTCTTCTCCTCTTCAAGTTCATCGCACGACAGCAGGGCGAACAGCATTGCCAAGAGCATCACTAACATGAGTGTTGGGTTTGTTCCACGTCGACTCATTGCTCGCCCTGGTCAGATTTAGTCCGTCAGCGGTGAGAGACTCTGGAAGCTCTCTAGGTGGTCTATTGCCATGTAGATTGCATCATTGTTGAATGCAAATGCCACTGTCGGCATCTCTCACTCTGCGATGGCCGATACTTCTCCGACGAGCCAGTACGGGCCACCAAGACAACTGCTCGGAATTGGCTCAACTAAATACCCCCGGATAAAGTTGACAGATCTATAGCCACCTCCAAATCGGACCCTGTGTCCGACAGACAAAGTGACATCTAAATCACTGCCGATTTTCCGCACACGCACACCCTGCCCGCTAGTAGTCATCTCGGATCCATACGGCCAAATGAGGAGGGCGTTACCCTCTGCTCCTCCCTCTGCACGAAGACAGCCGTTCTCCAATACTAGTTCGCCCACCATCTCAGCCTCCATGTAGGCATTGACATCCTTGGACTGCATAGGAAGGTAGGGATTAGACATCTCCGTCGGAGAAGGCGTGGGAACACTCGTAGGAGTCGTATGGAGCTGCTTAGGGAAGTCCTCCGGTCCTTCAGCAACTGTGCATGCCACCATCATCAACAGTAGAGCGAGTCCCAACAGTGAAAAACACGATTTCATCCTGTGAAGCATTTGGCTCCTCACGGTGAAGTCATCACGTCCACCCCGATCCCTTCGGATATGTAGTTGACAGCCATGTACACGGCATCATCTTCGTCATCCCCAGGGGAACCATAGTGTGTCCCGTATGCATCATTGCCTAGAAACCACGGACCACCACTATCCCCACCAGAGGAAAGGTTATCATAGCCAGCGGTATTATCAACCCAAATGAAAGTGGCACTAAGGTTCGGAGGCTGAAGGTTAGTGCTGGCAACGTAGCCGCAAGTGTAATGGGTAACCTTCGCGTACTTGCATACATATTCGCCTACTGACTGTGCGCTCCTGCCTACTGTCCCAGTTATTCTTCGGGTTGCCCCATCGCTTGTGAAGCGTATCTTGTTGGTCACCGTGTACCCGGGAGCCGTATGCCACTGTATATCATAGCTCCCACCCTCTGCTCCTCCCTCAAATGTCAGATCCGTCCCATCGTAGGTCAGGTCGTTGACGCAGTGCGCTGCCGTTGTGATTCCCCTTGTGCCATCGGACTTTTCGACGGCAAAACCACTGGTGCATTTGCTTAGTGGTAACCCCCCGTATATATCGGCTTCCATCTGGCCCAATGCCGAAACGGTGATTAAGTCAGTATTTTCAGGCAGGCTAACGCTTCCGTTCTGTATCGCGTCATCCAGACGACCCCGTTCGGCTACGTAGATATTGACTCTGCCCGTCTTCACGTCGATGTCCAATTCGGCGGGTATATCCTGGCCATTGATGGCTTCAATAGCCTCAGACTGGGCTTGACGCAGTTCAGTAAGTGTCATATCCGCGTCTCTCAACTCTACCATACCTGCCAGCGGGCCATTCGCCACGTGTTGCCCGTACTGCTTAATCGTCTCATTTCCGTTACTGGTGAACCGAACCACCATGCCGAAATCGTTTGGATCGGAACCGTGCTTTATCCAGTGTCCAGCGTATGTACCGGCCTCGTTCTCTTCCAACTCCGCGCCAAGCATCCCGATTGAACGTTGCAGCTGCAAGCGCTGGATCGCTTCATCCAGTTCAATTCCCCACTGCGCCGCATAGGATTGGGCATCGACTTTCGCTGCATCCGAGACTGACGCCTCCGTGTTCATATACTGGTTCATCAACACTATGGCCACTGGGGCGGCGACTACGGTCAACAGCACTCCCAGCACAATCAGCAGACGCTTTCCTATCAGCATATTCTTCAGTCTTTTCATGATTCGGTTCTGTTCTCCTTGTTCTTTTCCAAACTACTTGCTGTCCCTTGACTCAGGACAGCGAGAGCAATTGTCGCCATGTGAAAGCGGCTGTGTAAATCCCACATTTGTGGGAGTCAATATACGCCACTTGACGTGTAATATATGGCAACCGAAACAGGTCGTATGACCCGGCCCGGTACAGCGTAGATATGCTATTGCCCATGTCTTCCGATAATTGCTATCTTCCCATGCGCGCAGTGGCCGCGCATGGAGACGTTCCTCGCGGCAAGTTATCAACAGGAGATTGGACGGTACATGAACGCAATCGAGACGCTGGAATTGTTGGACGGGTCGCCATGCGGAGTTTACGCCGTGGACTCGGAGCAGAAGATCATCTACTGGAACAGGGCCGCAGAGGAGATTCTGGGCCACAAGAGAGCGGAGGTAATCGGACTGCGCTGCTACGAGGTCTGCGCGAGTCTGCCCCAGAATGGAGCCGAGCCCATCTGTATCGAGGGCTGTCCGTCCTTGGCTCTGGCGCGGCAGGGTGTCAAACCGCCAGTTACCCATGTCCAAATGAGATGCTCGTCGGGCAAGCGAAAGCAGATCTCGGTTATTCCGCTCGTCGTCCAGACGGAGCGCGAGGGCGGCGAGACCATCGTCGCGCATCTCTTCCATGACCAGATAGACGACGCGGGGGCCGAAAAGATGGCCGAGAGCGTCCGAAGCCTGATTGCGTCCGACGACGACCACCAATCCCTGGCCCCTCGCGAACTCGAGGCGCTGCGCCTGGCAGCCCAGTCCCTCGAGATCCCGGAGATTGCCGCCCGAATGGGCATCAGCGCTCATACTGTCCGGGACCACATTCGCAACGCGCGCAAGAGGCTGAACGCCAAGAACAGAATGGAAGCGGTTCTCATCGCCCAGAGCCGTGGTCTGCTCTGAGGAAGCGCCGCCCGCCGCTTCTCAATCTTTTATGGCTCGTCCGTTTGGTGTAGAATAGTTTCGGTCGTGAATACGACCCCGCTAAGACTATTCAAGAGGTTCGCTTTTTGGCTGAATATGATGTATTGGTCCTCGGCTCAGGTCCTGGGGGATATGTAGCCGCTATTCGCGCCGGACAGTTGGGCATGAAGACGGCGGTGGTCGAGAGGGACGCTCTTGGCGGTATCTGCCTCAACTGGGGGTGCATCCCATCCAAGGCGCTTCTCCGAAACGCCGAGGTGCTCAGCATCATCCGGCACGCCGACGAGTACGGCATCGGCGTCGGCGAGGTGAACCCCGACTTCGGAAAGGCGATTGACCGCAGCCGCGCGGTCGTCGGTCGCCTGACCCGCGGCGTCGCGTCGCTCCTGCGCAAGAACGGCGTGGACCACATCCGAGGCACGGGAGCGCTTCAGGGCGCCAACAACGTCCGGATAGCCGAGGACGGCAGCGTCCTGTCCGCGGACCATATCATCATAGCCACCGGCGCGAGCCAGAGGGACATTCCCGGGCTGCCGATAGACCGCGAGACGGTAATCACCAGCCGCGAGGCGCTCGAACTCAGAGAGGTTCCAGGCCGGGTCGTGATAGTCGGGGGCGGCGCTACCGGGTGCGAGTTCGCGTATGTGTGGAGCGCTTACGGCGCGGAGGTGACCATCGTCGAGCTTATGCCGCGCCTCATTCCGAACGAGGACGAAGAGATAAGCGAGCAGCTCGAACGTTCATTCAGAAGGCAGGGTATCGAGAGCGTCACCGGCGCCCAGGTAGCGGGAATCGCAGTAAATGGCGGCTCCGCCCAGGTCTCCATCTCGACCGACGCCGAGAACAGGGTCGAAGAGTGCGACAAGGTGCTGGTCGCCGTGGGCGTGCAGGGGAACACCTCGGGCATCGGTCTGGAAGCGGCGGGAGTCCGAACGGAGCGCGGTTTCATACCCGTTGACTGTTCCATGCGCACCAACATCCCGAACATCTACGCCATAGGGGACGTCACCGGAAAGATGCTTCTGGCGCACGTCGCTTCGGCGCAGGGAGTCACCGCCGTCGAGCGCATAGCCGGGCTCGATCCGCAGCCGCTCGACTACGTCCAGATACCCAGGGCCATATACTGCCGGCCCCAGGTGGCGAGTTTCGGCCTGACCGAAGCGCAGGCCAGGGAGCGGGGCTACCCGGTCAAAGTGGGCCGCTTTCCGATGGCCGCCAGCGGCAAGGCGCTGGCTATGAACGAGTCCGAGGGCATGATCAAGCTGGTGGTCGACGAGGAAATCGGGGAGATACTTGGCGCGCACATGATAGGGGCCGAGGTTACGGAACTGCTCGGCGAACTCGGAATGACGAAGTTGCTCGAGGCCACCACGACCGAGCTTGGCTGGCTGGTCCATCCGCATCCGACCATCTCCGAGACAGTCAAGGAGGCCGCTCTCGCCGCGGAGGGAGAAGCTATACACATCTAGTCGCCCGGTGTCGCGGGCGACTCTTCAATTCCGATGGGCGCTCATATCCTGTTCCGCAGGAGTTCTGAGGACGCTGATTCAGAAATATATGCCCCCGTTTCGAGGAAGTCTATGAAAGTAGCTATAAATATAGACAAGGCTCAGGTGGCCGACTTCTACCGGAAGATGCTGCTCATCCGAAGGTTCGAGGAGGCCAGCGGCAGGCTCTACATGCAGGGTCTGATCCGTGGCTTCCTCCATCTGTACATAGGCGA
>JAAXHY010000085.1 GCA_012270665.1 Dehalococcoidia bacterium | reverse complement strand
GAAGGCCATCAAATGGCAAGTGTAAATTTAGTATCACTGATGAATCCTCATGCAAAGGATCGAGGCCTCGGCTGGGTCTTTCACGCTCCGTTCGACATAGTGTTCTCGGACAGCGAGGTCGTGCAGCCGGACATCATGTTCATCTCCAGAGAGAGGGAGCATATCCGGACCGGGGCTAATGTCCAGGGAGCGCCGGACCTCGTGGTAGAAATCCTCTCACCGTCCTCATTGAAGCGGGACTGGGAGGACAAGAGAGAACTCTACGCCAGATACGGCGTGAAGGAGTACTGGATAGCCGACCCGGTTCATAAGATGGTATCGGTCATGCTGCTGAAGGACGGCGTTCTGGAGTTAGCGGGAACTTACGTCGAGGGGGACACTGTGACCTCGACGGCGCTGGAGGGATTCAGCGTGGGGGTGGACGAGATATTCTGAATGGGAAGGTTCTTCGAGCTAAGTCGCCATGTCCCGGGGACTCCTGGCGAACCTCGCGGCCTGGAGTTCCTCGTTGGTGATTAGTGGCTCTGACAGCAACTCTTCGGCGAGGAGAGGACTCGGGCCTACATCTCTCAGCGCGGGAATTACCTCCTCGCCCATCAGCCTTATCGAGCGCATCATCTTCTCGTGCTCTATTCCCCCGAACATCATCCAGTTACTGACGTGAGTCGCGCCCGCGTCCGCGAACCTCTTGAGCTTTTCCACGACCGTCTCGGGACTGCCGAAGAACAACCTGTCCATGAACGCCTCGTCGTCGAGTTCACTATCGTATGGAACAGCCTCGATTCTGCCGGATTTGACAGCCTGACGGTTCAAGCCTCGCTGCGCGCGGTTCTGCCAGCGGGCGTACTTGAGCGCTTCCAGCGCCTCCTCATCTGTCGGCGCGACATGCGTGATGCACTGGACACCGAGGCGGATGGCGCTCACCGGCTTGCCCATGTCCCTATGAGCGTGGACCAGCGCACCGTACTGGGCGCGCACGCCGTCGATCCCCATCTGGCTGGAGGTAAAGGGCAGCATGTCGTACCGGGCGGCGGTTCGCATCGAATCTACGCTGCTTCCGGTTATCATCAGGGGCGGATGGGGCTTCTGCAAAGGCTTCGGGAAAACAGTGACCGGGTTGGCGATATTCACGTATTCGCCCTGGTAGGTGAAAGATTCGTCCGAAGTCCACGCCTTGAGCAGGACGTCCAAGGTTTCGTCGAAGCGGGCCCTCGACTCTCCCACATCCACTCCGAATCCAGCCATCTCATACGCCAATCCCTAAGGTCGGGATTCGGCCACTCATAGAATAGACCGAACTGCATATGGCCCCCGTCTTTCCTCTATTGACCTCCACGGCCGCTTTGCGATCACTTCGCGGTGAACCCTCCATCTATCACAAGCTCCGTGCCGGTCACGAAAGATGCCTCGTCAGAAGC
>JAAXHY010000480.1 GCA_012270665.1 Dehalococcoidia bacterium | reverse complement strand
CCATCGCCTCCAGCGTCTCGTTCATCTGCCGGTTCAACTCGATCTTGTCGTCCAGCGTGCCCAGGATGTGGGCGATGGTGCGTTGTTCGGAGAGAGGCGGTATTCCTAGGCGAAACTCCGGGATGTCGGCGCATTTCAGGCTGTCAAACACTGCACCAACGTTTATGTACTTGCTTACCTGCTCCCACCATTGGGGACCGCGAACAAGCCACCGGAGAAATGGCTTAACGACTAGTCTCCCATCGGATCGAAGTAAGACGAGATTCTGACCTAATGCAAATTTGAGACCTCTAGGTACATGTCCAGTCTCTCCAGGATTGCACCGTCTGGAGAGAACAACATCAAAGATTTCTGGGTCGGCTTTTCGCGTCCATTCTTTGAAGTGTTCACGCGCGATTCGTCGAGCGCCATTGAGATTAATTCGACCATCCTTAACCTGTGGAATTCCTACGTAAGGATAGCCGAATTCCGCGGCCGGCGGAGTACGGTGTTCGCAGTCGATTAACGAAACACCTGCTTCCCGAAGTGACATAGACAGCCACTCAGTCGCCATGGCCCAACTCCTTCAGATTGGCGGCGATGGTGATCTCCAGCTTCACGTCCTTGTCTTGCTACTCGCGTAGCTTAATTGCGCGCCGCTTCATTCTGTTCTCGTACTGCTCCACGTCGTCCTGCTGTTCCCCCGCTCGACGTGGCGACCCAGAGCAAACCCGTGGCTCACCGTTCATAGCCTCCCTCCACCAACACCACATACTCCCGCTCGATCTCCCGATGAAACCGCTCCGGCAGGCGCGTCCAGTCTCTCGCCTCGACCAGAAAGGGAATGCTCGACTCCCGAACCGCTTCCTCGAAGGCGCCCAATTGGTCGCTCGGGACCTCCTTCAGGCCCGGTCCACGCAACACCAGATCCAGATCGCTGCCGTCATGGCTCCGGCCGTTCACGCGGCTGCCATAGGCCCAGACCTCGACATCGGGCAGATGTCTCCGCAACAACGCTTCCAGCGCCCGGCGGTGCCTCGGCAGGAGATGCAGCCGTTCAGTCATCGTTCGCCGCCTCGATCGTGTCCGCCAACATCTTCGCATCGGCGATGAATGCAGGCAGGAGTTTCAGCGTGGCTTCGGCGAAGTCCTC
>JAAXHY010000232.1 GCA_012270665.1 Dehalococcoidia bacterium | reverse complement strand
TCGCCTTGACGAGACCATTCACGCCGCCGCGCTCGAACATGGCGCGCATACGCTCCGAGAGGCCCTCATCCAGACTGCCAGCCAGGATGCGCGCCATTGCCCTCATCCGATTCACGGGACTGTTGTTCGGCCTGACTCGGAACATACTCCAATCACTCTCAGATAAACTGCGCCGCGCCCCGATGCTAGAGGCCACTCTGAGCGCCTGACTTCGTTCGGACGCCGGTACACGGTTGAGCAGATTGCCGACCGTTGCCAGTACAGCGAATGTGACGAACTCAGCGGTTGTGAGAGGTTCATTCCGAAGGCAATCGAACATAGAGATCGGCACAGTACGGGAAAGTCTGAGAAACGGCTTGCGATTTCTGGCGTAGCCCATCGCTTCCATCAGTCCCTGGTACATCACCTGGTTGGGGGAGATGCCCGTATCAAGCTCCAATCGGAATCCGGCTCCCTTGGCCAGAAATCTCTGCGCTCCCAACTCCTCCAGGTCGGAGGGTGAGATATCCGGAATGTCCGGGGATTCGACAAGGCGTTCCGGGAATGTCGCGGTGGCCGTTGGAGGGCCGGGGGCACAGCCGGAGTTCCGGGCGAGTTTGAGGACGACCTGGAGCACGACGCCGTTGTAGGCGGGGTCGGCATGATGACCGTGCGCCCTCCAGCCGGACTGCTCCAGATGGAGTTCGACATCGCCACCGAAGATACGACCGTCGCGCCTGAGAACCGCGCCTCTGAAGTCGGGACCGGCTCCCTGGTTTCGTATGCCTGGGAAGACGACTTCATATCTGTTGCCGTCGCCATCCACAACGTCGGGGTGGAGTTCGAGAGAGCGTTCCCAAAGGTCGGAAAAACGCTTCTCGGATGTAATGTTCGCTTCCATGACTTCCATTGGGCTGCCGGAGCGTCCAGTGGCTAGATTACGGGCCAGCGCGATGGAAAGGCGATGCCGGAACGAGCCAGCATACTCTCCCCGACCCGCTGGACATCAGTGATCAGGTCGCGCTCGTCCACGAATGTCGGCGCATGGCCACGGACGACGACCTTGCCATTCACGATGACCGTGTGAACGCTGCGCCCGTCCGCTGAATACACCAAGTTGTTCACCGGATTGAACAGGGTCCGCCACTCCGGGCGCATGGTGTCGAACAGGACGAGATCGGCCTTCTTGCCGACCTCGATAGAGCCGATGCTTTCAGACATACCCAGCGCCTCGGCTCCGGTGATGGTTCCCAGTTCGAGCGCGGTCTCGGCGGGTATCTTCGACACGTCCCGCCTGCCGTCTTTGTACAGGATGGCAGAGAGATATACCGCCCTCAAGGTCTCTATCAGGTTCGAGTTGTTGGGAGCGTCCGTTCCGAGCGCGACGCTGACGCCCGCCTCAAGCAGTTCGGGCAACAGCGCGCCCCGTGTCATGCCTGAGCCGCCCTTGGCTGCGGCCGGGGGACACATCACCACTGACGCGCCGGCGTCGGCGATGACACTGACGTCATCCTCGGTTATGCCGAGCGCGTGCGCGAGCAGGACATCCTGGTCGAGGAAGCCAATCTGTCGCAGGAAGCCGGTGGGCGTAACGCCGGTCCGCGCCTTCCAGTCTTCGGTCGCGGCGCTCGAAAAGCTGTGGTGGATAGTGACGCGAGTGTCGTTATCCTTCGCTATCCGCGCGACGCCGGAGAGTAGTTCGGGCGAGGCGTACTCTGAGGAGAAGGGCATCGCCCAGGCGCGCATCATGCCATCCAGCTCACCGTCGAACTCGGCTACGGTATTTTCGGTTATAGCCAGCGCTTTATCGGTATCGTAGGTGGGAACGTTGAGCGGATTAGGCCGGTCGGTAACCTGGGTTCCGGTGACGACGCGGCATCCGGCGATTCGGTAGGCGTCCATGCAGGCGACGATGTGCTTAGTGCTTCCGGGATCTACGAAGGTCGTAGTGCCATACTTGAGCAGTTCGGTAATGGCCAGCAGCGACGTAAGACGCTCTTCCTCAGGGGACATGATGCTCTGGAGCCTGAACACGTTGGGAAGATAGTCGGGGCCCAGGTCGTCGGGGAAGATGCCCCTGGTGGCGTGGGCGTAGCTTATGTGCATGTGCCCACCAATGAATCCGGGGGTGAGAACGAGGTCGCTCGCGTCGATCGTCCGGTCGGCGGTTACGTCCGCCAGATCGGGGGACTTGCCCACTCGAGTGATCGTGTCGTCCTCTATCAGGACCGCGGCGTCCGTCAGGATGCGCCTTTCGGCGTCCATAGTCAGCGCGTACAGCGCGCGGTCTATCATGATGGAAGGAGTGGCCATGGATAGGGCCTATTGCCAGTGCTCGGGAAGTATCGGGGCGTCCAGTCCTAACTTCTCGGCTATCCAGCGTTCCATGTAGAGGCCGTCCTTGTAGCTGGAACGCTCGGAGGCGTACACGGTGACTTCACCGCTGATGACATCGGTAAGGGGGCGAAGCGTCTCCGGCGCGAGAAGGGTTCCCTGCGGACCGGCGTTGAGAAGGGTGGTCGCGCTTATAGAGTTAGCGAATCCGCGCAGGTCGAAATGGGACAGAGTGTCGGCGACCGACTCTTTGTCCGACGGGTAGGTCCTCAGATAGTCGCTGTATTCCTCAAGGGGATAGCCTTGTGTCCTGGCTGCCATGTTCAAGGGATCGAAGAAGAGCGCAGGCGTACAGACCAGGTGTGTAGCGTCAGGCTTGAGCGCGAGCGTGTGCATGGCGATGTCGTTGCCGATGACCACAGTGCGTTTCTTGTCTATGAAGTCCAAAGAGTTCAGGTATTCGAGGCCGCGTATGGCGTCCGCGACTATGCCCCTGAAGACGTAACTGTCCGGGGACGCGATTCCCTTGGTGAGCAGGCCCGGGAACATAGCGGCGAAAGGCTTGTCGGAGTTGCGCTGTCCTCTACCCGCAAGCGAGAAGGTGACGAATTCGCCTCGGACGGCGTTAGCCGTACCCTGCGGGATGATCTCCAGCACGCTGGCGTACTTGGGCGGCCAGTAAATGGCGGGATGCGGACCGTCACGCTTTGGAACGCTCAGGTATCCAAATAGCCTGTATGGGCCAATGCTCGTTATCTGAACGCCGTGGAGTGTGGCGAAGTTGGTCTCGCGGAGGGGTATGACCTCGGTTTCGGGCTCGGCGGGAGTGGCATCGAGTTCGGCGATAACCGCGTCCCAATACGCGTCGAAACCGTCCGGATTGGTGTAGGTCGCGTCAGCCATCATGATCTCTCCCGCGCAAGGTGTTGGTCGAAGAATTCGACTATTATGGAGTCGTGCTCGTCGCGCCCTGCGCTGTGTCCCTGTCCGTCGTAGGC
>JAAXHY010000516.1 GCA_012270665.1 Dehalococcoidia bacterium | reverse complement strand
TTGGTCTCTTTGGGCAGCGTGACAGAGCCGTTGGTCTTAGCGTCAACAGCGGCGGTCTCAACGGGCTCCGACCGACCGTTGGAGTAGGATGCCCCGTTCTCCTTGACGGCGCTGGCTGGGGGTTCCTGTCTTTCGGGCGCGGGCATTTCATTGATCGGCGGCGAAGTGGATCGGACATGGGCCGCGCCGGAGCCGTCGGTTGAACCGTCCGTCGGCGGGGTGTATTCGCCGGCGTCATAGCAATTTATGCTGGTATCGTCTTCACGCACGCGCACCGAGCCTCCAATGACCACTATCTTGCCCTCTTCCCACAGTCCGTCCGTGTCTTCCAGCCTGTCTTCCCACACGAAGACCTCAATCTGCCCGTCCATCAGGCCGAGTGTGACGATCACGAAAGGTTTGTTCTGCCTGGTGAACCTTCGGGTAACGTTGGCTATCTGCCCGACCAGCGAGACCCTCTTGCCCGCCATGTCGGGCTGTATATCGCTTCTGAACACGATGTGCTCTGAGTCTGTGACCGAGAGCAGGCTTGCCAGTATGTTGATGTTGGACAGCGACATTCCCAGCAGTTCACGCTCCCACTCGTCCCGTTCACGGTCGGATGCGGTGATGTTGGGAAGCGCTATGTCGACAAGCGGCGCGGATACGGACTCTCCGAACAGGTCGAACATCGAGGACTGGTCGGAGTTCTTCAGGCTGGCCTCACTCTGGGCGAGGCTGACTATCCGGTCCACCGATTCCAGCAGCGCGGCGCGGTCGCCGAAATCGTCCAGGGCGCCCACCTTTATGAGCGATTCCAGCGTCTTGCGGTTGACGCCACTCATGTTGGCTTCTCTGCACATATGCTCGATGGAATCGAAAGGCCCAGCCTTGTCTCTGGACTCTATGACCGCTTCGAGCGCGGACGCGCCGACACCCTTGACCGCGCCCATTCCAAATCGGATGGTGTCCCCGCTATCGGGCCCTGTCTCTATGGTGAACTCAGTGCGTCCGTTGTTGATGTTGGGCGGAAGTACGGGTATCTTCAGTCTCTGGCACTCTGCGACTGCGGAGTTGATGCGGTCGTTGTGTCCGACGTACGAATTGAGCAGCGACACCATGTATTCGGCGGTATAGTTCGCTTTCAGATATGCGGTCCAGTAGGAGAT
>JAAXHY010000221.1 GCA_012270665.1 Dehalococcoidia bacterium | reverse complement strand
GACCGTGGTGTCCTTACGCGCCTCCACGATTTCGTCGAGGTAGCAGATTCCGCCGGCCTTGACCGCGCGCGTAAGCGGTCCGTCTATCCAGACGGTCTGGTCGCCTTCGAGCAGGTATCTGCCGACAAGGTCGCTGGCAGTCAGGTCTTCGTGGCACGCGATGGTCACAAGCGGCAGGTTGTCCCTGTCGTCCGTATCGCCGCTGCCGTTGACCTGTTTCACACGTGTCAGCGGCTGCCCCAGGCGGTAGGACATGTACTCGACGAAGCGTGTCTTGCCGCAACCGGTCGGGCCTTTGAAAATCAGAGGTATCTTCTGGGCATAGGCCGCTTCGAACAGCTGAACTTCGTCGCCCAGAGGCACGTAGTACGGCTCTTCAGTCAGATGATACTCCTCGATTATGTAGCTTCGGAAAAGCGTTTGCGTCCGTGTTGTCATCGGTCTCCTTCTATCCTTCTATTCGCGCGGAAACTCTCGAATTCCAGGTCCCCGCAATGGAAGACTCGAGCTCATAGATTCCCGAAGCGTTGGTGATTATAACGTCTGCGTGCCCGACGCGCTCCTCCTGCGGCATCTGCGACTCGATCCTGGCGAGCGCCTGTTCACGCGACATTCCCCTTCCCGTCAGCCGGGACAAGACCTGCTCTTGCGGAGCCGTTACGACCCAGACCTCATCTGCGAGTGGAGTCCATTTCGCCTCTATCAGCAGCGCGGCTTCTACCACAACCACGTCAACCCCATTGTCTGTATGGGACTCGATTCGATCCTGAATCATATCATATATTCTGGGATGGACAATCGAATTGAGACGCTCGAGATGCGCAGGATCGCTGAATACGATGGCTCCCAGTTTCCTGCGGTCAATCTGCTCTTCGTCGTCGAGGATGTCCCGACCGAATGCCGACACCACTTCGCGCCATGTTTCAGTATGGGGCAGGTACGCTTCATGCCCCACTAGATCGGCGTTGATTACTGTCGCTCCGTGTCTCTGGAGAAACTTCGACACCTGGGTCTTGCCCGTGCCGATGCCACCTGTAAGTCCAATGACGAACATTCAAAATCCGCGCATTTGAGAAAGTCTTCACATTCTACTAAAGCGGCTGAAATGGGGTCAACTTGACTACTCCAAGCTGCGAGACGCAGGAGTCCTTTCTTTCGTGTCCTTGTACCTCAAAATCGCGGACTAATCCAGTCAGTGGAGTATATAATGGATTTTCAGACTGAAGATCTACTCCGCGGAACCCACATCAATGACTTCCAGATTCAGAGAAATACCATCGGTCAACCAAGTGCTTCAACAAACAGAAGTCTCTGATCTCATTTCTGAGTACTCACACGATTCGATAGTGGAGTTAGTCAGAGATGAACTCGCTATTGCCCGACAGTCGGTTGCTTCGGGAGGCGAACCTCCAAGTTTAGACTCGATTTCGGAGGCGATCACAAAAGGCGCGGCTTTGAGATGGAAGCTCTGGCCCGAGACAGTCATAAACGCTACCGGCGTCATACTCCATACCAATTTAGGACGCGCTCCGCTGAGTGAGGAGAGCGTTCATGCCGCGGCAGTAGCGGCATCCGGATACAGCAATCTTGAGTTTGACCTGGAGAGCGGAAAGCGTGGCTCAAGACAGGCGCATATCTCCCAGTTGGTATGCCAGGCGACGGGCGCGGAAGCCGCCCTCGTCGTGAACAACAACGCCTCTGCGGTCATGCTGGGACTCGCTGCCATAGCGGCGGACAAGCAGGTCATCGTGTCGCGCGGCGAGGCGGTGGAGATAGGCGGCGGCTTCCGCATACCCGATGTCCTGCGACAGAGCGGCGCGACCCTTGTGGAAGTGGGCACGACAAACCGCACTTACGCGCGAGACTTCGAGGCGGCGATCAACGAGAATACGGGCGCGATCCTGTCCGTTCACGCCTCCAACTTCCGCGTTATGGGCTTCACCCACGCCCCCACCACCGCCGAACTGGTCGAGGTGGGTGCCAGGAACGGCGTCCCGGTGCTTCACGACCTGGGAAGCGGCTGCCTGCTGGATACCCGCCCCTACGGACTGGCGTGGGAACCGCGTCCACAGGAGAGCGTACACGCCGGGGTCGCGCTCGGCTTCTTCTCGGGCGACAAGCTGCTTGGTGGGCCGCAGGCGGGCGTCATCGTGGGCAAACAGGAGTATGTGGACATCGTTGCGTCGCACCCGTTGGCTCGCGCCGTCAGGATAGACAAGATGAGCATGGCTTCTCTTTCGGCCACCATGCTTCACTACATACGCGACGAACCCACCGAGAAGATACCAATCTGGCGCATGATCTCCGCGCCTCTGGACGAGTTGAGAGCGCGGGCGTCCGGTTGGAGAGAGAGCGCGAGTGAATGGGCGGAGATAGTCGAATCACGCGCCGCGATAGGCGGCGGCAGCCTGCCCGGAGAGACGATAGACTCGGTCGCGCTTCGCCTGGACTGCGCTGCGCTGGGCAAGAGCGCCGAAAGCGTTCTGACGCGCCTGCGTGATTCGAGCGAGCCGATAATCGGACGCATAGAGGACAACGACGTACTGTTGGATGTCAGAACTGTCCTGCCGGGCCAGGACAAAACCATAGCGTCCGCGCTCCAATTGATAATTCCCAATTCTTAATTCCCGATTCTCCCATGACCCTGTTCGAACACAGAATGGCGCGCGACCTAGACCGCCTCGCTCCGCTCGCTGAACGTATGCGGCCAAGAAACCTGGTCGAGTTCATCGGGCAGGAACACATCATCGGTCCCGGCACGGTATTGAGAAGGTCTCTGGATGCCGGACACATTCCCTCGATGGTGCTGTGGGGGCCGCCCGGAACAGGCAAGACGACGCTCGCGCGGATAATTGCCAACCCAGCCAACGCCTATTTCGAGCAGGTGAGCGCGGTCACGTCCGGGGTGGCGGACCTCCGACGCGTGGTGTCCGACGCGGCGGACAGGCTCGGAATGCGCGGAGAGCGGACAATACTGTTCGTTGACGAGATTCACAGGTTCAACAAGGCTCAGCAGGACGTTATCCTGCCACACGTGGAGCGCGGAACCGTGATTCTCATCGGCGCTACCACAGAAAACCCGTCGTTCGAGGTCATTTCTCCCCTGCTGTCCCGCGCGCGGGTTTACACGCTGAATCAGCTTACCTTGGAACAGGTATCCTCCATTCTGGACTGCGCGATGTCCGACCCTGAACGCGGACTCGCCGGCCTGAAGCCGGTGCTGGACGACGATGCGAGAGAGGCGCTGATAGCGCTGAGCAATGGCGACGCGCGCTCAGCGCTGAATACACTCGAACTCGCGGCAAACGGGACTCCGCCGGGCGCGGACGGCATAAGGCGCGTATCCCTGAAAACGGTCGAGGACGCTATCCAGAGACGGGCTACGTTATACGACAAATCCGGCGACCAGCATTACGATACAATCTCGGCATTCATCAAGTCGGTGAGGTCTTCTGATCCTGACGCCGCCGTTTACTGGCTGGCAAGGATGCTTCACTCCGGAGAGGACCTGATGTTCATAGCGAGGCGTCTGGTGATTCTCGCGGCCGAGGATGTGGGACTCGCCGATCCTAACGCGCTTACAGTCGCCGTCGCCGCCCAGCAGGCAGTACATTTCGTGGGTATGCCGGAGGGCAGGATACCGCTGTCCGAGGCAACGGTCTATCTCGCGTGCGCGCCCAAGAGCAACAGGGCATACATGGCGATAAACGAGGCGATGCGAGACGCTGAGCGCAGCATGAATGAACCCGTGCCTCTGCGCCTGCGCAACGCGGTCACCGACCTTATGAGCGACTTAGAGTACGGCAAGGACTACCAGTACGCCCACGATTACGACGGTCACTTCACGCCCACACAGAATATGCCTGAGAATCTCAAAGGCAAGAAATACTACAGGCCGTCCGGTCAGGGTTACGAGTCTGAGATCGCGGATCGAATGAATCGCTGGTGGGGCGAACGCAAAGACTGACGCCGAACGTGCCTGGCTAGTCACTCGAAGACGCGGAGGACACGCTCGCTGAATCCTCAGTCTCCTCCATCCCGAAGCCGGCCTCACGCTCCACACCCTGAGCCCTGGGTATGATCCTGATCGCGTTGAGCATGACGATGACCGCTCCAACTCCCAACGCGAGGGGCGCCCCAAAGAAGGTAGCGAGCGCGCCGGTGTGGAATCCGGTCATTCCGGTCACGCCCCACAGCATTGACTGGAAGCTGAGGACACGTCCTCGCATATCGTAGGGCACTCCGGTCTGGAGCATCGTGTTGACCATCGTCTCGTAGATCATCGCGGTCCCGTACGCCAGCCCCAGCATTGCCAGTGAGATCGGGACGGACCGCGACAGAGAGAACAGGAGCAGGAAGAATCCATAGCCAAACATTCCCGCAACCAGAAGCAGACCCTTCTTTCTCGGATTTTCGAACCCGGACAGGACCACACTGGTCACCGCCGCGCCCATGCTTCCGGCCGCAATGAGGTTGCCCAGCCCGGTCACACCCATTCCGAGAACGTCCCTGGCCATCACCGGCAGCATCGGCTCGTGCGACCAGCCGAACAGTTCATTGATGAGGATAGCGCCGAGCAGTGTCCTGACCAGTGGCGACTTCAATGAATACAGCGCTCCCTCCTTCAGGTCCTGGAAGGGAGACGATTCCTCAGTTCGTTTTCTACTTGGTGGGTTGACCAAAGTAAGGAGTCCGACGGAGATGAGATCACCCGCTGCCATAGCGACGTATGCCCATCCCATGCCTGCCCCGTCCACCAGTCTGCCGACCGTCAGAGGGACGATGACGCCCATCACCATCATGGAAGCTACTCTTGCCGCGGTCGCGCTCACCAGCCGCTTTCTGCCAACGATGTCCAAACTCAGCGCCATAAGTCCCGGGATCCTTACTGAAGCGGTGATGCCCGAAGCGACCGGAAAGAGAAGCACGTGCCACAGTTGAACGGAGTCGCTGAAGATGAGCGCGGCGATGACAGCCGCGCCGATTCCCCTGAAGAGGCCCGCTATCTGCACGGCCCTCACCTTCTTCGCGCGGTCTATGACCACGCCGCCGATTGGCGAGAACACGACCATGGTCAGTCCACCCAGAAACGAAGATATTCCGACCCACCAGGGAGAGTCCGTTATCTGAAGAACCAACCAGCCATGCACGGCGAAGTACGCGAGCAAACTGACGTCGCCGAACGCCCCGGCTATCCAGAATGTTCTGAACTGGGAGTGCCGCAGAAGTAGGAGCATCGTCGGCCTCGTCGCGTAGTGTGTTTCTAAGCTAATGAAAGAACGGGCCCGCCTTTCGGCGAACCCGCCCTCAAGGTCTATGGCTTTTCGTTCGGCCTCTAGCTGCCGTTGGAGAAGACTTCCCGAACCGTCTCCAGCGTGTAATCAATGTCCGACTCAGTTATGCCGTAGTGGGTCACGTACCGCCAGCGCTTCTGCTCGGGCGAGCCGCCTTTCACGCCGCGCTCGACCAGTTTCGCGTGAAGTTCGGCCCTGTCCTCGCGGTCCACGTCGAAGAACACCAGGTTGGTCGGAAGGCTCTCCGGGTCGATGCTGATGCCCGGTATCTCAGCGAGGCCATGGGCGAGTTTGCGCGCGTTAGCGTGATCTTCCGCGAGCCGCTCTACCATGTTGTCCAGGGCGACCAGACCCGCCGCCGCGATGACGCCCACCTGTCTCATACTGCCGCCGACCATCTTGCGCCAGCGCCG
>JAAXHY010000265.1 GCA_012270665.1 Dehalococcoidia bacterium | reverse complement strand
GACCACGACGGGTTCTGGGACCATCGGGAGGTGGAGGACCTGTCTAAGCGGCACGATTTCCTGGTACTGCCGGGCTGCGAGGTGACGACCGAGGAGGGACACCTGTTGGTGTATGGACTGCGGCAGTATATATTCGGGATGCACAGGGCGGGATTCGTTAAGGACAAGCTGGACAGAGAGAACGGAGCGATGGTGGTCGCGCATCCCTACCGGAGAACGTATCGCAAAGGGGCGGATGTTGACTCCGAGTCATATCGTGAGATGCTGGAGCGCGCCTCCCGCAACGACGTATTCGACATGGTGAACGGCGTGGAGTTGCTGAATGGACGCGGCTTGCCCGAAGAGAACGCCTTCAGCCATGATCTGGCCGACTGGTTTGGACTGCCCGGCACCGGGGCGAGCGACGCGCACAAGTTGGAGGACATCGGCACCTACGCAACCGAATTCGAGAGAAGAATCACATGCCTCGACGACCTGATAGTCGAGCTACAGGCGGGGCGCTTCAAGCCTGTGATTCTGGACAAGGGGCGACATCCAAAACGAGTCGAGTTCGAGATGGCACAAGCGGCGGGCTGATCGTACGAATTCGCATTCACAGGGCAGCGGGATCAATCTCCAGTGTTCCTGATCGAATATGAGACGATGACGCTGGAGTAATGTCCGCCCCGCCATTATTTACGGGAGTCTTAGGGGAAGACCGGGTAATGCCACCTCTGTTGGAGATACGAAACCTTCACACCTACTTCGCGACCCGTGAGGGCGTCGTGAAGGCGGTGAATGGCGTGTCGCTGGCGCTCGAAGAGAACAGCGTCCTGGGCGTGATGGGCGAAAGCGGCTCCGGCAAGACGATGACGGCGCTTTCCATCATGCGGCTGGTGCCTTTCCCGGGCGAGGTGGTGGGCGGCGAGATTCTGTACCGGGGACGCGACCTTCTTCGCATCAACGAGGACGAGATGCGGCATATCCGGGGGCAGGAGATCTCTCTCGTATTTCAGGACGCGACCTCGGCCCTGAATCCGGTCATTACCATCGGCAAGCAGGTCGAGGAGCTCATGCTGGAGCACACCTCCATGAACAAGCGACAGGCGCGCGACCTTGCTGTCGACCTGCTCTCCAACATGGGGATACCAGACGCCAGGGATATGCTCAACAGGTATCCCTTCCAGCTGAGCGGTGGAATGGCTCAGCGCGTAATGATGGCGATTGGTGTCGCCCTAAGGCCAAGGGTGCTGATAGCCGACGAGCCAACATCGAACCTGGATGTGACGCTCCAGGCCGAGATCCTCCAGAGAATGCGCGAACTGCGCCAGGAGAGCAAGACGGCCATCATGCTGGTCACGCACGACCTCGGAGTGATAGCGCAGATGGCGGAGAAGGTGGCGGTGATATACGGCGGCTACGTGGTGGAATTCGCTGATACGGCCACACTGTACAGGCGACCAATGCACCCCTACACCTGGGGCCTGTTCCAATCAGTGCCCAGGCTCGACGCCGCGGGCCAGAGACTCCAGCCGATGACCGGAGCGCCGCCGCAGATGCTGGACCCGCCCGACCAGTGCCCGTTCCTGCATCGCTGCGCCAAGGCCACCGTCGAATGTCGCACCAGTCCCAGGCCGCCATTGTTAGAGGTGGAATCCGGTCACACCCTCGCGTGCTACAACCCCGTGGAGATAGAGGAGAGCGCCGCTGACTAGCGTTGCGCTCAGACCGCCAGCGAGTTGATGAGATAAGTAGGACGCTCGGATTGGGGCAGCCGTGACACATCGTATCCTGAAACGCCGGCGCTTATGAGAGCGGAGGCTATTCCAAAGTCGTTCGCGCCCTTGATGTCAGTCTCGATCTGGTCTCCTATCATCACCATATCCATCGTCCCGCTGCGTCCGAACGCTTCCTCGAAGATGGCAGGATGCGGCTTGCCGAGCCGTGTGAAGCGCAAATCCGGCCTGCCGAGGTAGCGCAGCGCGAGCGCCGACTCGAACATCATGGCGACCGACCCGCTCGCAAACCCGAACCCGTCGCCTTCTGGGTAAATCAGGTCCGGGTTCGGAAGGATCAGCCGCGCGGACTCCCCGGAATCAATCTTTCGGAACAGCGCGCTGAGAATGGTGTCGGTGGCTTCCAGAAAAGGAAAACCTGACTGATCTCCAATCACCAGCGCGTCGAAATCGGCTTCGTATGGCACGACACATCCACCGGCAGCCTCGACGTAGCGGATGCTGTCCGGCGGTCCGAGTACGACGCAGCGCGAACCGGCAAGGTCATGTTCCGCAAAGTAGCCCGTGAGCAGACTGCCAGACGTTATTATTCGGCCCTCATCTATTGGAAGACCCATAGACTTGTAACTGGCAGCCCTTGTCTCGGCCAGCGCGGACGAATCGTTGGTTAGTACAAAGTATGGCTTGTCCAATTGACGCAGAAGTTCGATGGCCGCCGGCGCCTCCGGCTCAACGGAGTTCGAGTCGGCCAAGACTCCATAGGCGTCGAACAGTATCGTGGAATAGCGTTCCGCCAGTTCCCGAAAGGTCGTCTGGGGTATCAGTGGCATCAACTACTGGGCCGTGTAACCGCCGTCAATGATTATCTCGGCGCCAGTCACGTAAGAGGACTCCTCGGAAGCCAGGAACAGCGCGCCGTACGCCACCTCCTCGGGCTTGCCGTAGCGTCCCATTGGAGTGTTGTCCGCGACCGTGTATTCGCCTATGCGCTGGGCGTTGGCGCGCCCCTCCGCGGTCATCGGGGTTTCGATTGGGCCAGGGTGTATCGTGTTCACCCTGATGCCGTCCGCCGCGTGCTGAACAGCGGCCGACTTGGTAAAGATTCGGACCGCTCCCTTGGAGGCATTGTACACCGCGCTAACCGTGTCCTGACCAATGTTTCCACTGATGGAGGATATGTTCACGATGGAACCGCCCGTTCCCTGTGCCTTCATCTGGGCTATGGCGGCCTTCGTACCGAAGAAGACTCCCTTGGCGTTGATGTCCATAACGCGGTCCCAGGCTTCCACGGTCGTGTCTTCTATGGAGTTCCTGTAGGCGATTCCGGCGTTGTTGACCACTATGTCCAGCTTTCCGAACTGGTCTATCGCCCGGCTGATGGCGGCATCCCACTCGGACTGCCGCGTAACATCCAGTCGGACGAAGATGGCGTCGCCGCCCGTCTCGTTTATTTCGGCCTCCGTCTGGCGGCCCTCTTCCTCCAACACGTCGGCGATTACCACTTTGGCCCCCTCTCTGGAGAAGAGCTTAGCCTCGGCGGCTCCCATGCCCCTAGCTCCGCCGGTAATCAGGGCGACTTTGCCTTCCAGTCTCATAGTGGTCCTCCTGGGGAGATAGGCTATAGTATTAGTCCGCTCCGACGGGCATTATACTCTACTTGCAGGCGGCGTATGAGCCGGGTTTAGTCCCTTTCGCGGCTGACGGTTACAGCGGTATGGAGGCCGCCTCGCACTTTGTAGTCAAGCGATATGGTCATGCGACGCGGACTGCACAGAGCGAACAGATCGTTCAGAATGCGGTTCGCGGCGTGTTCCTGCACGATCCCGACGCCGGTGTAGCTGAGCAGGTAATACTTGAGAGATTTGAGCTCGATGCAGAGGCGGTCGGGAACGTAGCTGATGGTGAGTTCGCCGAAGTCGGGCAGGTTGGTCCAGGGGCAGACGGCGGTGAACTCGTCCGTGTCTATGACGACCTCCGCCCCGCTGCCGGGGTAGTCGTAGTCGAAAGCGAGCAGGCAGCCGTGGTCTATATCCTCCTCAGTGAGGGTCGGCTGAACATGGAGATCGTTAAGACTTTCGTACTGCCGCTGGAGTTGCTCTATCGTGGCCATCCTATACCCCCGGGATTCTTGTAGCGAGTGGGTTTGTTTGTCCGGCTATGGGAGATTATGGGATTATAGATATACTTCTGATTGGGGGTCAATTTGGATGGCTGAGCCGACTGAGATACGAACGGAGCGGCTGCTCCTGCGCCCGTTCAAGCTAACGGACGCGGACGACGTGTACGCCTACGCGAATGACCTGGAGTGGAGTCGCTTTCTCCCTCTCCCCTCTCCCTACGAACTTCGACACGCAGAGTCGCACGTTGCAAAACTGTTCCTGGTCTCTTGGGACAGGCACCCTGTGTTCGCTATCTGTCTAGATAACAGGGTAATCGGCGATGTCCAGCTCAGAATAGACGCCGATAGTATGACCTCAGATATTGGTTATAGTATCGCCAGAAAACATTGGGGCAAGGGACTGACGGTCGAGGCTGTTGCCGCTGTCATGGATTGGGCTTTCGACGAGTTCGACATCGTAAAGGTCGGCGCGCGCGCTGACCTTCAAAATAGGCAGTCGTGGAGGGTAATGGAGAAACTCGGCATGAAGAGGGAAGGAGTTCTGAGAAGCCAGGAGCCGCCCTACCCGGTCAGTCCGGACGAGCGTGTGGATATGGTCCACTACGGGATACTTCGGGAGGAGTGGGAGCGGCAAACTGGACGATAGACGCAACAGTGGCCCTGGAACGGACCCAAACGCAGATTACGCCGTCCGTGTGCGGGGAGTTATCAAGTCCTTCGGACGGTCACGAGTTCTGCGCGGCGTTGACCTGGATGTGCCTTGGGGACAGACTCTCAGCTTAGTGGGCGCGAACGGGTCCGGCAAGACGACACTGCTGAAGATACTGGCGACTCTCTCCAAGCCGGACTCGGGTCAGATCCTGATGGCTGGACTCAGACCCGACAAAAGCGGCGCTGCCCTTAGGAAGCAAATCGGCGTGGTCACCCACGACCCGCTCCTGTACGACGACCTGACGGGGCGCGAGAATCTGAGATTCTACTGTCAAATGTTCGGTGTCTCCGGCGCTGACGAACGAGTCGAGTTTGTGTCGGAAGTAGTTGGAATGAAACCGAGACTCGACCAGAGAATCGGCTCCATGTCGCACGGCATGAAGAAGCGTTTCAGCATCGCGCGAGCTCTCCTTCCCAATCCCCCGATTCTGCTGATGGACGAACCCGAAAGCGGACTAGACCGGGAGGCAGTCGGTCTCTTGGACAAAGTAATCTCGGAGAGTTCCAACTCGCGCCGCGCGATTATCATGACCACCCACGACCTCGACCGCGCTGTCCGCCTGGGCGACAGTATGGCCGTCCTGTCGGATGGGCGGGTGTCATATTCGGGTAATGCCGAATCGGAGTCGGCGTGTGAAGCCTATCTCCGACAATCGGAGTCCACCGCATGAAGGACTACCTGAGGCCAGTGTTTGCGATTCTCGTAAAGGACTTGCTGCTGGAACTCCG
>JAAXHY010000446.1 GCA_012270665.1 Dehalococcoidia bacterium | reverse complement strand
TGTGTCCTCAATCGAAGTCAGAGTAACGGTCACATCGGAAGCCGCGTCGAGCGTGAATGTGTAATAGCGCGCGTATCTGTCGCCGCTGCCCCCATAAGGCTCAGGTTCCCTTCCCGACGGACAGGTGCCGTCCCAAGCGCCGTCGATAGCAATGTCCCCGCTGATGGAAACGAGACAGGCCGAATCCTCCGTCCCTCCCAATGTGTCGATTCGCAGCATCAAGGCGTCCGAGTCTTCGTCAGCATCGTAAACGGTGCAGTTGCCCGCGTAATCGCACGCGATAAAAGTGAGGTAATAGGTCGCCCCCTGGCTCAGCACAATATCCGTCTCAACGAAAAAGCCGTCGTCCATATCATCAAAGTCGCTGTCGTCACGGATGTGGTGAACCTCCGGCTCGCCGTCACAAAAGATTGTGCCGCCCTCCAATGAAATGTGGTACACCAACTCCAAGGACTCGCCCGAACTCTGACTGCCGTAGCACTGGCTGTCGTGCAGCAGCCCGGCCAAGGGCATGTATCTGCCATCCCCGTCGGTGTCAGGGAGGTCTTCAGGCTCCGGCAATCCCGAATGGGCGTCAGTAAGCTCAAATTTGAACTCAACATACGCCCATTTGGATTCCAGGTCCTGCTCAAACTCGACTCTGCTAAACTCAGGCGGCGTATTCTCCACATCCACGGAGTCGCGCAGATTGCCGAAGGTAATCTTCACCTCGTCTTCCTCATCTACACCCAGGAAATGCACATCCCAAATCTCACCGTTCGCTCCCGTAATATGAATAGTCTCCCCATCATCAGGACCCCCTGCCAACCTCACGGCAGCCACATATTTGATACCCTCTGCACCGCTTCTCTTCGCCTCCAGTACCTGTCCATCACCAAGCTCGTCAGACTCGACCCAGAGACGAACACAGTCCAGGCCCGTCCCGCAGTTCGGGTCCGGTGACTCGCTCCTGACCACAATTCGCAGAATCGTGCCCAAGTTAGCCCAATCGGTCTCTACAAAATTGTCCGGGGAATCATCTAACGCATGGTCAGGATTGCCTTGATTCACTCCCGGCACAGGGTTCGCCTTGCTGACCGACAGCGTGCTGACAGAGTCTTCCGTATCCTCGATATTCACCGTCACATCGAGAGCCGCCCTGAGCGAGCCGGCGGAGGCAACTACCGTTATCTTGTCCGAGTCATCAGTCTCGAAGTCCAGCCACGCGGCGGTGAATAGTTCCCCAGAGTTGGTGCCTATTCGATACTTCTCGCTATCGCCGCCTTCCAGGCTGTATGTAATCGAGGCGTCTGAATGGACAACTTTGTAAGTGGCGATAGAACTGCCTATGGCGGTATTCTCCCGCACGGACAGGACGGCAGGGCCATCAATCACAATCGAATCGCCCACATGGTTGACAGAGCCAATGGCGCCCTCTGCGTCACCCTGAACAACAACGCCCTCGGCGCTCCCATCCGAAGCGAATAGCAGCGCAGCCAGCAGCAGCGCCGAGATTGCCCATTTCAGTCGCGAGCAAGTGATTTGCGAAATGACCTTCAACTTTTTCCAGTCCTTTCAAAAGGCGTCGCCGGATTTCCGTCGTGGCCCCTATCGTCGCCCACTGATTCCGGCCCAGCTACTCTCGCTCAAGGTATAGCCTGCGCACGCCCTCGGCACAGTATCTCCGGTCAATCTGGACAACGCCAAGCATTATACCGTCATTGAACGGAATGTTTACAGGCAAACCTGTGCATACTACCACGAACACCGGTGAGAACAGAGCGCCGATTGACCTTACAAGGTCTCGCATCTGGAACATGTGAAATCGCCCATAGTGTATCTCGTTGGCTGAACCGAAAGCAGGTATTCTCTACACGCGCGGGTAATTAATTCAAGCAAGCACTCAACAGCACTGGATTCCCGCTTTCGCAGGTATGACGGCTGAAAATCAGCTCGTATCGAGAACACCCCGAAAGCATACTCAATTGCCAATGTCTAAGAACTTGGGTAGCATTGTGTCCAGAGCGTCATACATCGTAGCCGGGATGGAATACTCGCCTCGTGGTCGCCACTGGTCGAGTTCCATATCGCCATTCTGAGTGATTTCTAAAGTTTAGGAGCCCCAATGACAAAACAGGCGAATAAGATACTGGTAGTGGACGATGAGCCTGAAATGAGGCTACTCGTCCTCCAGCGAATGCGACGTGACATTCGCCGCGGTCGGTACGAGTTCTTCTTCGCGGGCGACGGCATTGAGGCTATCGGTATCCTAAGCGAAATCAGAGACATCGATATGATAATCACCGACATCAATATGCCCAGGATGGACGGGCTTGCCTTGCTGGAAAGGATTCCGGACATCAATCCCAACACCCGCTCGATGGTCGTCTCAGCGTATGGAGATATGAACAACATCAGGACAGCCATGAACAGGGGCGCGTTCGACTTTGTAACTAAGCCCCTGGACTTCAGCGACCTGAGAGTCACCATTGATCGGACTCTTCGCAACCTTGAAGAGTGGCGAGATGCGGTTTCCTCGCGCGACCGGCTGACAGCCCTCCAGAACGAATTGGATGTTGCCAACCAGATTCAGCAGTCCATTCTCCCAACAGTGTTCCCCAACGACGGAGACTTCAAGGTTTACGGCAGCATGGAGCCTGCCAAGGAAGTTGGAGGCGATTTTTTCGATGTGGTCCGACTCGAAGATAAGTGTGTCGGACTTGCGATTGCGGATGTTTCCGACAAGGGCGTGCCTGCCGCGCTGTTCATGATGTCCAGCCGCACTATGATGAAAGGCGCGGCTATTAGCGCGCGCGAACCGGGTGAGGTGCTGAGCATGGTTAATTCCATGCTCGCAGAGGACAATGACGCCCAGATGTTCGTCACAGTGCTGTATGCGGTGTACGACCCGGCGTCGGGACTGTTCACCTATGCGAGCGGCGGTCATGACGCGCCGCTTGTGGTGCATCCTGACGGAAGTTCCGACTTGCTTTCCCTGACTGGCGGCATCGTGCTTGGAATCGTGCCGGAAATCGATTTTCAGCAGAAAAGCGTCGTAGTGTACCCCGGCGATACCATAATCTGCTACACGGACGGAGTAACCGAAGCCATGAACAGCAAGGGAGAGCAGTTCGGCATGGAACGCCTTCAACAGACTTTCGCCGACTCGCCTCCCACGGACGCCCAGGACGCCGTTGAGAAGATATTCGACGCCGTAAACTCTTTCGCGGAAGGCACAATTCAGTCCGACGACATCACCTGCCTGACGCTCCGCCGCCCTTGATCGAAGCCGTATCACGCCTATCCTGAACGGCTCGTCGCCTCCTCCGCCTATTCCCCCCACGATGTTACAAGCGGCGGCGCCGAAAAGGGAAAGCGCCACTAACATTAGAATTCCGATCCGCTTCAACTTACTGGCTGTCCCGGCATCATCCTTTCCGGGGCATGTTGCCGCTCGCTTACTTCAGCAGATTCCGCATTAAGACGATTTATAATACTAAGTGTGTCTGCACGCAACGATAGCCCGATGCAGGAGTAAGTGTATGGAAACAACCTGTCCCACGCGCCACCAATAGCTCTTCGGCCCTTCGGCTCTGGGATTTTCCGAGAAAAAAGTGTATAAATCTTAAACACAAATTGGCTTCTGGTTATTCACACTTTACTAGAAAGGCACTACAATACAAGCAAGCCATTGCGAGGATAGGCAACGCGAGCGAAGCGAAACACAGAACTCTTCTCAAGTCGCCTCTCTGCCGGATGTGCAAGAGTCCTAGGAAAACTTTGCCTGGGCAGCTACCTGACCGAATTCCTAATGCGGAGTAACAAAAATGCAGAACGGCGCTTCTAACTCTACATCAGGAGACGAATCCCGACCCAATCTAATCAAGAGGGTCGAAGGACACATCCAGGGCAGGACGCTCGCCGGCCTTCTGGACTTGGTGCCAGCGCTCGTAACTCTTATGGTGGTCTTATTCTTAGTCGAAAGCGCCGACAGCCTGATAAGACCTCTCCCTTTCGTCGCCGAGCGGCCATGGGACTTTGCCGGCATCGGCCTGATTGTCGGCGTAGTGATCTTCTACTTGTTTGGGCTGATAATCTCCACTTCCATTGGTCTCAGGATATCCGACTGGAAGGATAAGATCATCGGCAGCATCCCCGTAATCAAGAACATCTTCGGCGTAACCCGGCAGGTGATGACATCCTTCACTTCGCAGTACACTTTCAGCCGCGTCGTATTCCTCGAATGGCCCAGAGAGGGCATGATTGCGATGGGTTTCGTCACGGGACGGGCGTATTCGGCCAAGACCCAGGACTCCATGGCAATCGTGTACATCCCCACGATTCCAAACCCCACTTCCGGCAACATGTCGCTCGTCATGGAAGACGACCTCATCGAGACCGACCTAGCCGTTGACGATGCTATGAAGCTGGTCTTCTCCGGTGGCATCGTGCTCCCCGAAGTGCTTTCCTTCGCAAGAGTCCCGCGCGAAAACACCGAACAGCTCGATCTCATTGGCAGGTTCGAGTCCGAATCGAAGTTCTCGCGTCAGAAATAAGACTGCAAGAATAAGACTGCAAGCCCTCCCGACTCTCCGAGAAAATCGCCTCTGGCGAGCCGGAATACGGATAATGTCCGTGCATTAGCGCATTTTCATTGACACTCCCATCCATTTAACCTACATTTACCCGTGAACCTTTCAGCTGCTGGCTCGCCATCAGCCGCTTTGACTTGAGCATGAACTTCACAGGTTCACAAGGGGATTGCCAATGGACAGCCGAATCCTAGACAGGATTGACGCTCCACAGGACCTTAA
>JAAXHY010000557.1 GCA_012270665.1 Dehalococcoidia bacterium | reverse complement strand
CAGGATGGGCCTGGGATTCCGTAAGGCCTGAAAACTGAACGCTAAGAACTAATCACTGAAAACTGACGACTCTCCAAAACGACGCCTCTTCTTCGGCTGGTGGATTGTGCTTGCCGGCGGGCTTGTCATGTCCATCGCGTCGGGGATCAACTTTCACGGGTTCGGGAATTTCATCATCCCGCTTGGGAGAGAGTTCGGATGGAGCCGCACTACCATATCGGTGATATTCAGCGCGGCGCGGCTGGAGTCCGGGCTACTCGGGCCAATCGAGGGGTGGGCGGTTGACCGCTTTGGTCCGCGACGACTGATACTCGTCGGAATACCACTGATGGGGCTGGGCTACATCGGGCTGAGTTTCATCAACGGGCTTCTCGCCTTCTTCTTCGTGTACGTGTTCATGATCGCGCTGGGCAACAGCCTGGGGATGAGCACTCCAATCACGGCGGCGGCGGCGAACTGGTTCAACAGGCGGCGCGGGCTGGCCTTCGGCATCATGTGGTCGGGCGTAGGACTCGGAGGGCTGTTCGTTCCCGCGGTGGGCTGGCTAGTGGAGAACTACGGCTGGCGGACGGCGGCGCTGGTAATTGGGGTGTTCATCGTGGTGATAGGGCCGCCGGTGGCGTCTGTGATGCGTCATCGCCCGGAGCAGTACGGCTACTACCCGGACGGTATAGAGCCGGAGGGCGCGCGGGATTCCGAGGGTCGGACGAGGCCGATACGGGCGGACCTGTCCAACGACTTCACCGCGCGCGAGGCGTTGAGAACTTCCAGCTTCTGGTTTCTGACGCTGTCCATCATGGCAAGGTCGCTGGTGAGCGGGGGGATAGGACTGCATCTTGTGCCGTTCTTCGTGGACCTGGGGGCGTCGAACGTGACCGCCGCCGCTCTCGCCGGTTCGGTGGGGCTGATGAGCATACCCGGCCGCTTCGGACTGAGCGCGCTGGGGGACTATGTGAACAAGCGTTACGTGATGGCGGCGTCGCTCGCGGTGATGGCGGTGTCCATCGTGTTCATGGCCCGCGCTCCGAATGTGACCGCTGTGATACCCGTTCTCATCGTGTTCTCGGCGTCTCAGGGCGGCATATCGGTGATCCCGCAGTCGCTGATAGCGGACTACTTCGGACGGCGCGCATACGCGACGATCCAGGGGTTCAGGTCGAGCATCCAGATGCTGGGCATCATCGCCGGTCCGATAATCAGCGGCTATGTATTCGACACGACGGACAGCTACACGAACGCCTTCCTGGGGTTCTCGGTGGCGGCGCTGCTATCTATGGCGCTGGTGTTCATGGCAAGGCCTCCGCAGAAGCCAGCGCCGCGTAGAGGCGCGAGGGCGGCGTCAACTTCGGGTTCGTAGGGATGAGGTTCCTCGGACGAATACCCTCCACCCCCAGCCCTTTTCCATCGAGGGAGAGGGGACTCTGGCGGATAGGCGCTCTAGCTGGCTCCGACGATGGGATAGTCGAAGTAGGCGGCGTTGATGAGGAAGTGAAGTTCGCGCGAGTGTTCTAGGGCGCGGTTGAGCAGATCCTCACGGTCAAAGTTGTCGGGCCACTCATACTGCACAAGAGCGCTCAGACGGCCGGCCATACGTCGAGCGGCGCCAAAGGAGTCGGCGCTGGGGCCGGCGCCAATCGAGTCGAGTTCAGACTCTATCACCCTGAACGAGCGGCTGAGCGAACTCGGGAGAATCGGGTCGGTCACAAGCAGATCCATGACGTCGCGCGGATAGACCGAGATGCCGTAGCGCCGGTTATACTGCTCGAGCGCGTTGGAGACCCGCAGCAGGTCCAGCCAGTCCCCTTCCCTATACTCGCCCGCTTCCACATCAATTTCTATCTGCTGTATGAGGAGCTCGGTGGAGAACTGCGCCCTTTCGATGAACCTCCCGATTCGCAGGAAGCTCCAGCCTTCATCCCTATACATAGCGCTTTCAGCCGCGCCCACAAAGGCGCCAATATCGGCGCCCATCTCCGCGTAGAAGGCCTCGGGCGACGACGCCCATATATCCTGAATATCCAAGCCGCGTATGCGCAGGTACACCAGGTTCAGACGCTGCCACATCTCGGAGCTAATGCGATGGCGCATCTGGCGCGCGTTCTCCCTACTCTGAGCGAAACAGTTCCATACTGAATCCGGGTTGACGCGGTCGAATGTGAGGTCGCCAGCGAGAGTGTAGGAATCGGCCAGAGTGTATTCGTCGCTTTCCCCTATACTGAGACTACCACCGGGCGGCAGGCGGTGCAGCGACATATAGAGGCGCCGCCAGCCAGCATGGATGTCACGCACCGGCCGGTCAACGAGAGACTCGGTTTGCAGTTGCAACAGGCGGCAGAGGAGTTCGGTCCGCTCCAGGTAGCGGCTCATCCAGTAGAGTCCTTGCGCGTTGCGAGACAGCATCGGCCTAGTCTTCCAGTACCCAGAGGTCTTTGCAGCCGCCGCCCTGGCTCGAGTTCACCACCAGGCTGCCCCGCCGCAGCGCTACTCGGCAGAACGCTCCCGGCACAAGACGGGATTCAATTCCCTGAAGCACATAGGGTCTCAGGTCCACGTGACGAGGTTCCATGCGCCCTTCGACCATGCAGGGAGCGCGAGAGAATGAGAGTGTCGGCTGAGATATGAAGTCGGCGGGGTTGGCCCTAACTTGCGCGGCGTATTCATCGCGCTCCTCCGGTGTCGAGTGTGGACCGATCAACATTCCGTAGCCGCCAGACTCCCCCACTCGCTTTACGACCAGGCTTTCCAGGTTGTCCAGCGTGTATTCCAGGTCTTCGGGCCTTCGACAGAGGTAGGTTTCGACGTTCGAGAGGATCGCGTCTTCGCCAAGATAGTAGCGAATCATGTCCGGGACGTAGGCGTAAACGCTCTTGTCATCGGCGATGCCTACTCCCGGGGCGTTAACCAGAGTGACATTCCCTCGCTTGCAGGCTTCAAGCAAGCCTGGCACGCCCAGAAGTGAATCGGGCCGGAACGCGACGGGATCCAGAAACAGGTCATCTACGCGGCGGTATATGACGTCCACGCGTCGAAGGCCGTCGGTCGTGCGCATATAGACGTGCCCATCGCGCGTCAGCAGATCCCTGCCCTCGGTGAGTTCGGCTCCTATCTCGCGCGCAAGGAACATATGCTCATAGTACGCGGCGTTGTAAACACCGGGAGTGAGGAGCGCTATGGTGGGCTCCGGGTTACCGCCGGGCGCCATTTCCTGGAGCGTGGTGAGCAATAGCTGTCCGTAGTGTTCTACGTCTCTCACACGCGAACCCCTGTATAAGCGGCGGAAACTGGCCTTTGCAGCTCTGCGGGTAGCGACCATGTAGGACACGCCTGAGGGCGAACGAAGGTTGTCTTCCAATACGTAGAATCCGTCGTGGGTGCGCACTAAGTCGGTCCCGCAGATCGCAACCCAAGTGCCATTCGGGGCGGAGTATCCCTCCATCTCAGGGCGGTACTGTGGACAGTCCAGGACTATATCCGAGGGAATCACGCCATCCTTGATTATGCGGGCGCCGTTGTACACATCCTCGATGAACAGATTGAGGGCGCGCAGCCGCTGAGTCAGTCCAGATTCGAGCGCCCGCCATGTCGCGGCATCGAGAATACGCGGCACACAGTCCACAGGGATTATTCGCTCTTCGGCCTCGTCATCCCCGTAAACCATGAAGGAGATGCCTTCCTGTAGAAAGGAGCGCGTTACCCACTCCTGAATACTGGAGATATTTTGCGACGAGATTCTGTTCAGAGTTTCGTAAAGGGATTTAGAGTGTTCACGTGGAGAACCGTCCGACAAGAACATCTCGTCGTAGATGCGGTCATCCAGATCGTATGCGCTAAAGTCCATACTATTCGCAGCGGGTGTCAAACAGCCGCATCTTCCTCCTTTCGTATCCCGTTCGCGGGCAGCACGACTATCATCTCCGTATATTCTCCGGGAACCGAGACGGGTCTAATCGTGCCGCCATGCTCCCTGACAATATCGTTCGAAAGGGCCAAGCCGAGCCCGGCGCCTTTGTCGGTGGGCTTGGTGGTAAAGAACGGGTTGAATATCTTATCTATGACATCGTCGGGTATGCCGTCGCCGTTGTCCCGAATGCGTATCTCCATGGTGTCCTCGGTTCGCTTGGTCCTGAGCCACAGGGTAGGCACATATGAACCCGACTCGCCCTTCTCGATAAGGGCACGTCTCTTTTCATCGGTAGCATGGCAGGCGTTGCTGACCATGTTGAGGAAGACACGGCCCATGTTTTCGGGGATAACAGGCCACTCGCCGGCGTCGGGATCGAATTCCGGCTTTAGGTCTAGCTGGAAGTCGGGGTCGAGGGCGCGCGCGCTGTGGTAGGCGAGCAGGGCGTGTTCATTGAGGAGGTCGTTTATCATCACAGGACGCACTTCGCCGCCGCCGCGTCCAAGCTGAAGCATATCTTCGACGATTCGATTCGCTCGAGAGCCGTGATGACGTATGCGCTCGAGATTGCCGGTGAGGCTCTGCGAGATCTCTTCTATGTAATCGCGCCGCTCATCCGTTAGATCGTCACCTATCTCATCGAGCGCCTCTTTCAAATCGTCAATCAGTTCTTCCGACACTTCGGAGAAGTTCTTTACGAAATTCAAAGGATTTCTGATTTCGTGGGCCACTCCGGCTGTCAGTTCGCCCATTTCGGCCAGCTTCTGCTGGGTGATAATCTTATCCTGGGCGAGCCGAAGTTCCTCCAAGACGCTCTGAAGCTCTTCGTTTCTCTCTTGCAGGTCCGCGGCCAGCCGCTCTACCAGATTCAGACGCTGCACCTCGAGGGCGTGCTGGCGGAATACATCAAGGGCGGCGGCCATATCCGCGACCTCGTCGTTTCCGCCGATTTCGACCTCAGCCTGTAAGTCGCCGCTGGCCATCCGACGCATCCAGTCTGACAACATTTGTATCCGACGCAATAGCATACGGCCAACGAAGAGCCATGCGATAAGGAACGCGCCGCCGACGCTTATCGCGCTGATTGCCAGCAGAAGAGTTCGACCGGTCAGAATCGCCTGAGTGGAAGCAGTCGTAGCCTGATCCGCGCTGTCGCGGGCAACTACAACAAGCCTATCAACCTCGGCAACCAGCGCAACCGCTTCGTCCTGATTCCGGGCAAGCAACAAACGCTGACTTTCGTTGAGACGTAATTCCTTCTCCAGCAAGGAGAATCCATTCCGCTCGCCAATCCCCATTTCTGAAAGGCGCGAGAACACAGGGGAGACGCTCGCGTATGCGTCAGAATCCTCCAACGCTTTGAGATTGCGCTGAATTCGGCTGTCAACGGCTTCAAAGCGTTCCCGCAACGGTTCCAATGACTCAGCCTCAGAAAGGGTGAAGGCGTTAGCCAGAAGTTCGGTCGCTATGTTCGCATTAGACTGAAGCTCGGAAAGGTGACGATACCGATTAAACTCCTCCTCCGAGAAATGTTCTTCCAATCTCGCAGGAGGTTCACCAAGTTCACGATACCCCGTGATTATGTAGAAGAGCTGATCATCTATCGCCGGCACGACGGTATCGCCAAGTTGGCTGCGCAGTTCGGCTAACTCGTTTTTGAGGATCTCACGTTCACTTGCCACCCTGAACAACTCCGTCCTTTGGGATCGGATTGCTTCAACATTCGAAATAAGTGTTTGGGAACGCGCGCGTATTCTGGCGAGACGCTCGTCTTCAGAGTGAGTCTGTTCAAGGACGGCAAGCTGGATCTCAAGTAATTCATTCGCATCCGAGATGCTATCATAAACAGACTCCAGATCCTTTCGGTTAGTGGCTGATGTGAGACGCGGGGCGGCCGCGACCAACACGCTGCTGTATTCAGCGACTTCAAAGGCGGCCGCCATTTCAGGGATGCTGCTGTCATTAACCTGGCTTTGCGCATTACCTACCCGGTCGAAGGAAAACCAACCCACCAAACTCGCGGCCATGGTGAGTAGAACCGCCCCGCCTATGCCAGCGTACATCTGAGTCGAGAGACGAAAACGACTGTGCGATATCTTCTTGAGTCGCTCAATCATCGTTCCGCTTCCAGAAGTGTGTCAATTGGGCGATAACGACCGTCGCTACCGATTACCGTAAGGAAAACCTCATCGGAGCCCTGATTGTCGTCGGGACCAAACTGGAGTTGGAAGTCATCGAGATCTATGATTCCCCCTTGGCGAATACTCTCCAAGAAACAGACCCTTGTAGCATCCTGACCGCATCGTTCCAGCGCCGCAATGGCGAGCCTGCCGGCGAGATAACCTTCGAACGAAACAAAACCAGGCATGGCAAACGGAGCATAGTCTGAGAGAGCCTGATGGTAGGACTGTACAATCGGCAGACTACTGTCAGCAGGAAAGGGAACTACCTGCGTAACAAACACACCTGCGCCGGAGGGACCCAACTCCTCCGCGAGAGCATTGCTGCCCACAAATGACACGGTCATGAATACCGGATCAAGGCCCGTGTGGCGGGCCCAAGAAATCAGGGCGGCAACCGGTTGATAGGCCCCAATAACAATGACGGCCTCCGGATTCCCTCGTCGCAAATCGAGCAAGCCCGTTTTCACGGCCAAAGTATTGCGGGGGTACAATCCGACCGACACAGGCTCCATGCCTCGCTTCTCCAGTGCATTCTTAGCGCCCTGGTAGCCCGCGCGCCCATAGGAATCGTCCTGATACATTACAGCGACACGCTCAATCTTGAGATCCTCGGTCAGACGCGCAACCATCTCCTCAGTTTCCTGATTGTATGAAGCCCTCAGGTTGACGATATTTTCCCACTCAGGTTCCCGCAGAAACGCCGCTCCGGTAAACGGAGCTACATATGGGATGCCCTCCGCAG
>JAAXHY010000460.1 GCA_012270665.1 Dehalococcoidia bacterium | reverse complement strand
TCGGGGTTGCGCGCACTCGCTTATTTTTGTATCTTCATAAGCGCAATATACACCCCCAGCTTTCTGAAAGGAGAATGCAGGCTATGACAATCACGTCTGCCCTTGCAAGACTAATCCGGGTGCGCGAAGCGAGCGCCCACTGTGACATTCCGTGCGGGATCTACGACCCCATTTCGGCCAAGATAGCTGCCCAGACTGTGCAGAAGATGGTGCTTCGGATCGAGTCGCTTGAGGACGCCGGAGACGCCGCTTCCGCGAACACGCTCTCTCGCTACATCACCGTGAAGGAGGAGCACGCAGAACTGTGCAAGCACGAGCTTCGCGTTCTGTGGGCCGATTACACGTGGCCGGGAACCGACGCCAACGAAATAGCGGCCAAATTCAACGCCGCTCTCAAGCTCGCCAGCCAGTGCAAGCAGAACGTCAGCATGGAGAGCGCCGAGGCGCTGGTCGGAGCGGTGGATGACATCGCCACCGTATTCTGGTCCACCAAGGGCGTGGAGTACAGCGATCCGGTAGCCGAGGTACGCTACGGCACGTAGAATCAACACCGTTTGCAAGCAAGAGGGGCGTTCAAGCGAACGCCCCTCTTTTTGGTCACCCCTCAGTTTGAGTCAATGCTTGTAGTCCTCGCGGGGCGGGCTGAATATGTCCAGCGCGACAGCGGGCTGGTCGGTCGCCTTCACGTAGTGTTCCACGCCGCCCGGTATCACGTATGTATCGCCCTTCTTTACCCTTGAGGTCACCCCGCCAATTGTGAAGTCGAACTCGCCCTCCAGCACCATTCCAGCCTGCTCATGGGGATGCTCGTGCATCGGCACTTCGGAGTTGGGCGAGATTTCGACGATGCTCATCATGATCTTCTCGCCCCACATAGTCCTTAGAAAGACGCCGGGAGCGAGTTCCCTGCGGGTTATGTCGTCTGGGTTGTAGGTGTACGTCAAGTTGGGATCCTCCGTGTCGGACTGGGATTCTATATTTCATGCGCCGGAAACCGCCCTGTTGTGGGCAGGCGTCAGGCAGGCGGTGATGAAGTCGTTGAGCGGGGTAGGGACGCCAAGCTCGTGACCAAGTTCGGATACTTTGCCGTTCAAGTTGGCGAGTTCGAGCGGCCTGCCCGCGTTCAGGTCGGCGTGCATGGAGGAAACAAGGCCATCCTTCTCCTCGAAGAGGTGAGCCATGGTCGTTTCGACCACATCCGTCGCCAAGTTCACGCCCGAAGCTCTGCCCACAGCCGCCGCCTCTTCCAGAACGCTGAGCGTCAGGTCGGCGGTTTGGGGTGTCTCCATGACCTCCTTGAAGGAGGAGCGCGTGATGCAGGTCATGCCGCTCAGGCCGCAGATGTAAACCAGCTTATTCCAGAGCGCGACGTCTATGTCGGCTGCAATTTCGGACTCGATTCCCGCGGACTGGAGCGTTTCGAGGATTGCCGAGCAGCGCGCCGAGGGCTGTCCATCCTGCTCGGCGAAGACTATGCGGCATGTGCCGCCTAGCTCGTCGAACACGCCGGGTTCGGGGTGGGCGGCGTCCACGTAGGCCGCTCCGAGCAGGACTTTGTCCACGCCGAAGGCGGCGGAAAGGTCGGAGCCGGAGCCGATGCCGTTCTGGAGCGTGAGGATGGTCGTGTCGTCGCCCACGGCGGGCGCGATGGTCTCGATAGCTAAGGCGTTCTGGTAGCCCTTGACGCAAAACATAACCAAGTCGGAAGTCCATCTTCCGTCGAGCGAATCAACCGTGTTGACTCGGAGGGTGAAATTGCCGGAGTTCACGCTGTTCACCCTGAGTCCATGCCGCCTGATGGCGTCCAGATTGTCTCCCCGGGCGACGAAAACCACATCGTTGTCCGCTCGCGCCAGCAGGCTTCCGTAGTATCCGCCGACCGCGCCTGCGGCCATTATCAGAATCTTCATTTGTAGTTGGACCGCCTACTTCTTCAGTTCGACCAGCACGTTCACGTAGCGAGAGTCTGTGTTGTTGATTACTCGGTGAATCTTGTGCTCGCCGTGGTATCGCCATGTGCCGGGGCCGGACGGGCTGTCCTCGGATGCGCCGTCGTCATACTCCACGGTCAGGCCCGCGCCCTCGACGACTATCGTGACGTAGTCGCGCTCGTGCATGTGCCAGTCGCTCGCCTCGCCCGGGTTGACTATCAGGTTCCATATCTTCACGTTGTCGTTCTCGAAAAGTACGTCTGTGGCTATATCGCCCAGCGGCTCGTTCCCTCTTCGCATCGTCTATGCCTCCTACTTCCGCTTTACTTCCACGATGGAGTTGCTGTACAGCGCGTCGCCGACATTGGTGACCCTGTGCGCCGAGCCGTGATGTCCCTGAACGACCTGGCCCAGCGCGAGGTCGCTCACCGAGACCGAGCCGTCCTCGTACTCGGTCTTCAGCCTGCCCGCCCTGGTTACGGTGAACACGTAGGGCATCGTGTGCCTGTGCCAGTCACTAGACTGGCCCGGCTCCAGAACGAGATCCCACGTCTTCACGTGTTCATCTTCCCACAGGAATTGCGTGCCGACATCTCCCATTTCACGTTCCATAGTTATCTCCTTAGAATGTTCAGAAGCCCAGGCTTCTCTGCTTCATGCTTACGAAACTCTTCTGTCCTATGACGATATGGTCGAGAAGTTCGATGTCCATCATGTCCGCGCTCTGGTTCAAACGCCTCGTCACCACGATGTCCTCCGGGCTTGGCGTGGGGTCGCCGGACGGATGGTTGTGGACGACTATAATGTATGGGAAGTTCTCCCTGATGGCAGGTCGCAGTATCTCCGCGACTCTTATCGAGGCCGAGTTCACCGTCCCTTGGTATACGTCCCTGATCGCCATGACGCGGTTCTTCGTGTTCAGCAGCAGGACGCGCAGTTTCTCCTGGGCCAGTTGCGACATTTCGGGTCCCACGATGTTGTTCACGTCGTCCGGCGACCCTATTGTCGGTCGGTGTTCCGGGTTGGCGCTCGCCGCCCTCTTGCCCAGTTCTATGGCCGCAAGCACCTGGCAGGCTTTTACCGCGCTTATCCCGTGAATGTCGCTCATATCTGAGACGCTGGCCTCGGGAAGACCTGACAGTCCGCCCACTTTGACGAGAAGTTTGTTAGAGAGCGTTATCACGTTTTCTCCCTTGACGCCCGTGCGGAGAAGTATGGCTATCAACTCATTGGTGGAAAGGGCGGTGGCCCCGAGCTTGATCAGGCGTTCTCGGGGAAGCATATCCGCGGGCATATCGCGGATCATCGGATTATATGGTGTCTGCGTCTGCTGGGAAGTTTCGGACATATATATCTGACAT
>JAAXHY010000291.1 GCA_012270665.1 Dehalococcoidia bacterium | reverse complement strand
CGCGATGCCCAACTCTTGACACATGTAGGCCACTCTGATACCTATGAGCCAGCGGCGATCCTGGAGGTGCCTATGACCAAGTTTATGGTCAATCGAGTCCTTCAGGCCATTGCGACCCTCTGGGCTGTGTCCCTCCTCATCTTCATCCTTCCTCGACTGACGGGAAACGCCGCCGATGCGCTTGTGCCCAACCCGTTCGAAGCAACCGCCGAACAGCGTGAGGCGATTGTGAAGAACCTCGGCCTTGATCAGCCCATCTACGTACAGTACATAAGGTTCACGGGAGACCTGTTCACCGCAGACTTCGGTCAGTCGTTCCGCAACAGGCTGCCGGTCAGACCCCAGCTATTCGAGCACCTCAAGAACTCGATCTACCTCGGTACCGCCTCCCTATTCATCGCATTCCTGATGTCCGTCCCTCTTGGTGTTGTGTCCGCGTTGACTCGCGGCACAATTTGGGACCGGGCGATAATGATGATCCCGATTGGCGGACAGTCCATCCCGTCCTTTTGGGCGGCGATCCTTCTGATAATAGTGTTCAGCATCTGGCTGAACTGGCTGCCTGCTCAATCGCTGGACCCCGGTAACCCCAAGGACTACATCATGCCTTCGCTGGTGCTCGGCTGGGGGATTAGCGCCGGAATTACGAGGCTAATCAGGTCCAGTATGCTCGAGGTGCTAAACTCCGAGTTCGTCAAGCTCGCCCGCGCCAAGGGCGTTGGTGAGATGTCCGTCGTCTTCAAGCACGCTCTGAGAAACGCGCTCATTCCGGTCGTCACGTTCCTCGGACTAACTTATGGTCTCATCCTGGCTGGCGCGATCGCCACCGAGACGGTTTTCTCATGGCCGGGCATGGGAAGGATGGCCTACCTGGGAGTGTTCAACAGGGACTTCCCGATGCTCCAGGCCGCGACTATCGGGTGGGCAACGCTTATCATAGTCGCCAATCTGATTGTCGACATTCTCTACGGAGTTTTGGACCCGCGCATCAGAGTGACTTCATGATCGGGGTTGAAAGATGGTGACAGGCCAGAGCCAGATGGCAGCCATATCTTCCGTGTCCCGGACCGGATGGGGACACCTGCGAGCGACATTCCGCGGCGCGCCGCCCATACCGATTTTTATTGCGTTCATGCTTGTGTTCACCGCGCTGTTTTCTCCGGTGCTCATCGACATGCTTCCGACGAGAACCGCAAATTGCCCAGGGGACGCGTGTCTCAAGAACCCGGAGGACAAGTACAATCCGGAAGCAGGCAACCTTGCCGAAAAGCACTACCCGCCGATGGGGTTTACCCGAAATGTCCGCGGCCTTGGAGAGGTCTCCGGTGACAGCCACCACATAATGGGGACCGATCGCCTGGGCAGGGACGTCCTTGCGCGCCTTATAGAAGGCGGACGAATGTCTCTCTCCATAGCCTGTCTCTCAATCGTCATTAGCGCGATTATAGGGACCGCGCTGGGATTAATGGCGGGCTACTACGGAAGGTGGCTTGACGCGCTGCTGATGCGCGCCGTGGACCTGTCCCTGGCGTTCCCGGCGGTGCTGCTGGCCCTGGTGTTCGCCGTCACCTTCGGACCTAACTTCTGGTGGGTCGTAGTCGTCCTCGTGCTTATACGCTGGGCCCACTTCGC
>JAAXHY010000020.1 GCA_012270665.1 Dehalococcoidia bacterium | reverse complement strand
ATGGCGGTGGACGCGAACATCCTGATATTCGAGCGGATGAAGGACGAACTGCGCGCCGGGAGGACGCTCCTGTCTTCTATCAACATAGGATTCGACAGGGCATGGCCGGCCATCAGGGACGGCAACATCTCCACGCTGATAACCTGTGGAATTCTGTTCTGGTTCGCAGATCAGCTAGGCGCCAGCATCGTTCAGGGCTTCGCGGTGACCCTGGCTATTGGCGTGGTGGTCAGCATTTTCACCGCAATAACGGTCAGCCGCACGCTTCTGCGCTTCGTGGGAACAACGAGGTTGACCAGATCAATGAGGATTTGGCTGCCCTCAGGCGGCAGTGAAGTTCCCCAGCAGTTCTTGGCCGATACCGCCGACTAGAGGAGCATGAATTGAACTTTGTAGGCAAGAGGGGATGGTTCTACCTGTTTTCCCTGGCAGTGATACTGCCGGGCGTGGTGTTCCTCATCATCACCCCGGGATTGAACCCTGGAATAGACTTCACCGGGGGCTCCACTCTTACTATCGAATTCCACAACGATGTCAGCCAGACCAATCTCAGGAATCAACTCGCCGCGGCGGGACATCCCGACGCCACCGTGCAGAAACTCGAAGACCGCGTTTTCTTCATAAGAACGAAGGAGTTGGCGGAGGACAACCCGGAAACTGAAGCAGTGGAGGTTGACTCCAAGAGGTGGCTTCTCAACGCGCTCGAAGCGAACCTGGCTCCAGACGGCCTTACCGAGTTGTCATACGATCTTGTTTCGCCGGTGGTGGCGTCCGAGACGGTGGTGAACGCGCTGTACGCGGTACTGGCGGCGGCGGTGGGCATATTCATCTATATCTGGTGGGCTTTCAGGAACGTGCCCAGCCCCTTCAGGTACGGGGCGGCGGCGATAGTCGCGCTGGTGCATGACACCATCATCGTCATCGGGATATTCTCGATACTCGGCGCGGTACTGGACATGGAGGTGGGGACCATGTTCCTGATAGCCATCCTCACCGTCATCGGGTACAGCGTGAACGACACCATCGTCGTGTTTGACAGGATACGCGAGAATGTGGGCAACCACCCCAACCGCGAACTGTCAGAGGTGGTCAATCTGAGCATCTCCGAGACCATTGGCAGGTCTCTCAACACGAGCATCACACTTCTGATTACGCTGTTGGCGTTGTTCCTATTCGGCGGAACGACTATCCGTGAGTTCCTCCTGGTGCTGCTCATCGGGGTCGTGGCCGGAACATACAGTTCTATCGCAATCGCCAGCCAGACGCTCATCTCCTGGGAGTACGGAGATATTGGCAGGGTCTTCAGG
>JAAXHY010000489.1 GCA_012270665.1 Dehalococcoidia bacterium | reverse complement strand
GCGCTTATGAAGCGCCCGCTCTAACCACTGAGCTACGTTGCCACCTATGACGATAGCCTGACTAAAATCATATATGAATGGCTAGCCGAGCGTCAAACTTCCTTCAGGTGAAAGAGAAATTCGCAAAAGTCTCCGCTCTGAAAACAGCCGTGCTAATTCCACATCCAGAGTAGGTTTCACGTCCGAATTAGTATCTGGGCGATAAGTCCTGAGAAAGACAACAGAAGGCCCCGCCGGGCGCCGGGCAATGTCGGCGGGGCCTTTCCGCGTTGCCTAAATTGTTATGATTATAACAACAAAACGCGGGCATCCTAAGCTATAATTGTGACAGCAGACATCAGAATCGGTCGAAAAAGGTTTCCTAATAGTTACATTTTTGCTATAATTAGTACATCGGTTCGGCTGAGTGTTTCATAGCCGAGACAAAGAATTGGGGTTGCCAATGTTGACCCATTGACAACCCCGGTAGTCCACAGAGATAGGCGTTTGGTGTGTCCATTTCCCCTGAGACTTGTTCGCATTATACTACCCGTGATCCGCCCTCGCAACCGCCCAAAGGCGGCTACGACTTCCTCTCCCACACGCTGGACACACTCGAAAGCCTGCCAGCCGTCCAGAAGACGCTAGAGAGTATCGGGGAAGCGCGGCGCAACGGACGACCCGGATACCCGCCCCGTGTGATGTTCCGGACCTACTGTATGCGATTCTTGCTGACCGAGAGGTTCACCGTCGGGTTCGTCGAACGTCTCAAGGGTTCGCCCAGACTGCGCGAGATATGCGGACTCGCAGACCGTGTACCATCCAACGCCACATTCTCCCGGTTCTTCACCCGTATGTTGGAGTCGGGCTTTGATGTCGAACAGGCGATAGCGCAGGTTGCGGAGCGTGTCAGGGGCGGTCGCCCTGGTACGGGCCAGGTCGTGGCGGTGGACTCGACAGATATTGAGGCATGGGCCAATCCGAACCGCGCCGATGTTGCGGACACGAACGCCCGATGGGGATACCGAACCAGTAAGAACAAGTCCGGCGGCAAGGACGGGAAGAAGAAAAAGACGGAGTTGTTCTTCGGATACAAGATGCACTCTCTAATGGACGTTGAGGATGGAACGCCGCTCGTCCATATCTTTCTGCCAGCGAACGTGAACGACTCGCGGATACTCCCGCTGCTGGTAGAGAAGGCGGAACAGACCTATGGATGGTTCAGTCCCGAATATCTGCTGGCCGACCGCGGTTATGATTCTCAGGCCAATCACAAGTTCCTGTACGACAGGGGCGTCAAGCCGATTATCCTGCCGAGGAAGCCGACGGCGCATGACGGCCTGTACGACGGCATCTATCACAAGTCGGGGAGTCCTGTGTGCGACGACGGCAAGACCCCGATGGAGTACGTCGGGACGGATCAGGAGACAGGGTGGCACAAGTTCAGGTGTCCACCTAGTGGATGCGCGATGAAAGCCAGGTCGAACGGCGCGATGCGATACTGCGATACCGCGGCCCTGTGGGTACACCCGGAGGAGAATCTGAGGGCGTTGGGTGTGGTGGCGCGGGCAGGCCCCCGGTGGCCGGAACTATACCGCAGACGACAGGTGATCGAGCGGATGTTTGGATCGTTGAAGCGGTCGCGTCTGTTGAATAAGCATCAGCACCTCAGAAGCGACAAGATCGAATTCCACGTTGGTATGTCGGTTCTTACCTATGCCGCCACGACGCTCACCCATGTTCAGGCCAGAGACCCGGAGAAGATGCGCAATATGAGAATCAGGGTCGGGTGAGATACCCATGCCGTCTCATGTACTCGATTAGGGCTTTCGGATCCACTGTACCCCAATCTTCTCTGCCTCTGACCGCTTCCGGGTCATATACATATACCACCCGCTCGGCATTCGGAACTGTGGTCGCCTCGCAACTTCTGACCGCTTCCGGGTCATATACATATACCACCCGCTCGGCATTCGGAACTGTGGTCGCCTCACAACTTCTGACCGCTTCCCAATCGACGACAAATCTCTTGTTGTCACTCACAGCATACCCTCCCTCGGAGCACAAGGAGCAAAGAAAAAGCCGCAATCCGAGCAGGTGGTTGCGACTTAGACCTTGACACACTCCAAGGGAGGCGTTTATGATGGAAGTTGATTTCGGACTCCCATCATAGGCATTATCGCCCTAACCTACGAAATAGCCTGCCGTGCTACCGGCAGGTTTTTTTCATGCTCAAAATCAGACTTTGTTCATAGTCCCTCGTGTTATGTGATTTTCAGGCGGCAAACGCAATCGCTGCCCACTGTCACTATAACATCCCTCTATGGACGTGCAAGACCCCCTCGTGGCGGGGTTTTTTCTTTGCCAGCGGCATAGTAGCGATGCAGTCCCAGCGTGTCAACGTTGTATTGGCCGCCTCTTTGTGCTAGTGTCGCAGTTGCTAGAGACGCATAACCTAATCCTTCAATCCACATAGTAGATTGCCCGCCCGTCGAACGGCGGCGTAATCACTGGCACAGGGCGCGTACTGCGCCCCCGCGTGGTCTATGTGGATTGGATGCGTCTCTAGCAACCGCACCTGTACCAACAGCCGCAAGGGGGCTTCTGCTATGACCGCTCGGAGAAAATGTATGCGTTGCCTGAGACCAATCCCAGATTTCGCCAAGATATGGTGGCGATGTGTGTGTGGGTATCAGAACGGCCTACCTGCTCCGACCTTCTCGGAGGTCATTCGAGACAATGCTGGCGCGATACTGCTGGTGTCTATCTTCATCGGCTTGATCCTGCGCGGCCTTGCGATACAGGGAGTGTCAATACCCTGGTTTATCTCCGCGATACCAGCCCTGGGGATCGTTCTCGCCGTCGTCGGCTATATCCGTCGCGGGGGATTGCGTCAAAGAAGGTAGGCGCAATTCGGTTCACGAATCAAAGGAAGCGACAGACCGATAAGGGTTTCCCACGCAGATTTGAGTGTCAGGGCTGTCAGGGGAGCTTTTGCAAATTTCTCCAGGTGAAACTCAGGGGGCTGCGGATGGCCAACTATTGCAATCTAATCGGCGGTCAAGCCCACTTTTTAAGCCAGGCCTCGTAGTTCTCACGCATGTACTCGATATGTTCGGGGACGTGCGCGGTGTACACCTCCAGCCAGTCTTCCAGCGTCATGTCACCGTTTTCGGGATGGTACGCGGTGTGGGACCATACGTCCTCCGGCAGCGATTTGATGAGGGTGTAGGTCTTCCGGCGGAGCCACTTGAAGAGGGTCAGCGTATCTTCGATGTCCTGTTCGTGGTAGCGCAGCGAATCGGCCCACACGTTCTCGTCATACGCCATTAGGTCTTTGCCGGGTTCGGCAATCAGACGTCTGCAGCGAATGTAGCTGTTGACCTCGCTGTCGGCTATGTGAATCAGATGCTCGTGGATACTCCAGCAGCCGTGTTCATCCCTGAATCGCCACATCTCTTTCGGCAAAGATTCCAGCGCGGCGACGAGTCTTTCGTAGTCGTTACCGTAGGATTCTATCTTTCCTGCGCGTTGCTGAGGGTTCATATTATTCTCTTCCTGGTTGGGAGGCCATATACCTTACGGTCATTCACGGGGAGGATTGAGGTTATACTCGCCAGTCATCGGAAATGAGCGTTTGAGACGGCGGGGTATGCTGCCGAAGAAGTCCCCCCAGGTGGGCGGCTCCGGGTAGGACTCAAGCAGTTGGCCGAGGACGTGGCTGCCGCCGTGAAGCATGGGCAAGCCATGCCCACCGAACACGCCCTCGAACTCAAACTCCGCCAGACGCTTGAGAGAGCGGATGTAGCTGTCCCGGTCGTAGCCCGGAAACGGCACCGACCTGCTGATTTGGTTGCCGTCGCTGAATATGGTGTCTCCTGAGAACAGGATCTTGCTCTCTTCGAGAAGGAAGCACACGCTGCCGCGTGTGTGCCCTGGTGTATGAATTACCCTGATCCCGCCGTGAAGAGGCAGGATGTCACCGTCCTCGACAAGACGGCTTACGCCTGTTCGTCCGAGCAGCGGAATCAGCACGGGAATTGGACCCAGATGACTCGTATGTCCCAGATGGAGATCGTTGTTTCGGTCTCGTCTGGTGTCCGACCTGTGGGCGACTATGGCCGCTCCGGTCTTTCTGATGAGCGACAGCGTTCCGCCCACATGATCGGGGTGGCTGTGCGTGACCAGGATGCGCTTCAACTCATCGGGTCGCCTGCCGATGGAGTGAATGTAGTCGAGGGTACCCCCCGGATGCCAGGGGAGGCCTGAATCAATGAGCGTCAGGGTCTCGCCAACTACCAGGTAAATTCTGGACCATCTGGCGCTTGGGATTATGTGTATGCCGGGAGATACTTCCACCTGGCTCCTCGCAATAACATGTGCTATCGAGGTTAGCATTTTGCCGGTATCTCGATAAAGAGGTTGTAAGGGGAAGAGGCCCTGCGTAGAATTGGAACAATCTGGGAACAAGACCCAATACAGGAGCGTTGTGGATGAATATCGGCATTTCGACTTTCCCGACCGACTACTCGGTTGACATAGCGACGCTGGCGAAGCGGGCGGAGGAGATCGGTTTCGAGTCGCTGTGGGTGCCCGAGCATCCGATTCTGCCGGTGAAGGCGAGCTCACCTTGGCCAGGTTCGGCGGACGGCGTCATTCCGAAGGTGTACGCGGACATAGTGGATCCATTCGTCGCGCTTGGCAGGGCGTCCGCCGTCACAAGCGCGATGAAACTGGGGACGGGCATTTGCCTGGTGCCGGAGCGCAATCCGCTTCTGCTGGCCAAGGAGGTCGCCACCCTGGATATGTACTCAGGCGGCAGGTTCCTGTTCGGCATCGGGGCGGGCTGGCATAGAGAAGAGACCGAGATAATGGGCGGCGACTTCCCCCACCGCTGGACGCAGACCAAGGAGTCTGTCCTTGCCATGAAGTCGCTCTGGACGGAGGTCGAGAGCGAATACCACGGCAACTACTACGACTTCCCCGCGGTGTACTCGTTCCCCAGGCCGACGCAGCGTCCGCATCCGCCGGTCTATCTGGGCGGAATGGCGCGCAACGTGTTCAAGCGTGTGGTGGAATGGGGCGACGGCTGGATGCCGAACCGCGTCACTCCCGACGACATCAGAGCGGGACGGCAGAAGCTCAACGAACTGGCGTCGGAGGCTGGTCGAGACCCGGATTCGATAACCGTCTCGGTATTCGGTCAACCATCCGACAGGGAACTGGTATCCAGTCTCTTCGAGGCGGGAGCGGACCGCGTGATGATACGGGTGGAGACGGCGGACGAAGATGCCACCTTCGCCCAGCTTGATCAGATAGCCGAGGCCGTTCTGTCCTGAGGGCGGTCGGATATTGACAACGTGAACGCAAGGACCATCAGTGGACAATCAATTACCGAAATGGGCCGCTTTACACGCGATATTCGCGCCGTGGGGAATAATAGCGACTACCTGTGTACTAACTATGTTTACAGGGTCGGTCGGTTGGAAGATTTGGAACAATCTGGTTACCGTGTCAGATATGGTGGACTTGGGCGTAATGGTCTATGCGGCCGGCGCGTCTTTAGTGGAGGTGAATGTAAGAATGGCATTTTACGCAATTGAGCAGAGAAAGAGAGAGCGGGAGAGAATACG
>JAAXHY010000095.1 GCA_012270665.1 Dehalococcoidia bacterium | reverse complement strand
TCGCGGTGGAGGTCGCGTATTCGGGACACGAAGTCGGCGGGGAAGTTCTCGTCGAGGCGGGCGGCGAGGGCGTCTGCGGCCTCTGTGGCTGTGCCTTCCGCGTCGGTGTATTCACCCCATTCCCACGCCATGAGGTATTCGTCCGCGCCCGCGGAGCCGTCGAACATGGAGATAGCGTCAACGCCCTGCTGGAAGCGTGGGGCGAGTTGGCGGGAGACGGCGCCGGAGTCGTCGCGGGCCTGGACCTGCACGGGGATTTCTTTCCAGTACATTATTCGGACTTGGGTCATGGTTAGTTTTCAGTTCTTGGTTTCTTAGTTTTCAACTTCAGGTATTGTAGCGCGGTGGGGGAGAATATGCGATTATGCGCGGGGATTTTGTCAGGAGCGGGATGTTCAGGATGTTTGGGATAAACAGGATGGGGGTTGTTCGGGATTCGTCGAAGTTGGTCTGTTGGAGTGAATCATTGGAGATGATGATATGCCGTATGCGAATGTGAACGGGGTGAGTCTTTATTATGAAGAGCATGGGAGCGGGTATCCGCTGGTGTGGAGTCATGAGTTCGCGGGGGACTATCGCTCCTGGAAGCCGCAGGCGCAGTTCTTCAGCCGGCGGTACAGGGTGATCACGTACAACGCGCGGGGGTATCCGCCGTCGGACGTGCCCGAGAGTCTGGACGATTACACGCAGGAGCAGTCGGTGGAGGACCTGCGCGGGCTGCTCGACCACTTGGGCATAGAGCGGGCGCATATCGGCGGGCTTTCGATGGGCGGGAACGTGGTGCTGAACTTCGGGCTGACGTACCCGGAGATGGCGAGGTCTCTGATCGTGGCGGGAACGGGTTCCGGCTCGACGGACCCGGAGCCGTTCCGCCGGAACGTGAACGCGCGGGCGGAGATGATGCGGGCGGGCGGAATGGAAGCGATGGGGGACTATTCGAACAGCCCGACGCGGGTGCAGCTTCTCAGAAAGGACCCTCTGGGGTACGAGGAGTTCAGACAGGGGTTCCTGGAGCATTCGCCTATCGGGTCGGCGCTGACGTTTTCGGGGGTGCAGGGTCGTAGGCCGCCGATATTCGACCTGGAGGAGCGGATGCGCGCGATGGACGTGCCGACGCTTATCATGACGGGGGACGAGGATGACCCGTGTATCGAGCCGAGTGTGTTCATGAAGCGGTGCATTCCGAGGTCGGGGCTGGTGGTGATGCCGCAGGCGGGTCACGCTATCAACCTGGAGGACCCGGATGCGTTCAACCGGATAGTGCTGGACTTTCTGACCGCGGTGGAGCAGGGATCATGGGCGACGCGGGAGTGGGGGGAGGAGTCGGGGGCGCTGATATAGCGATCAGTGATTAAGTTGTTAGTTCTTAGTGGAGGTGGTTTGAGGCTTTGACGCTGGGGGATTTAGGGTATATCTTCTGGGGACAAAAAGAGGGGTTTGGATGGTTACTGAGAGTGGGAGAATAGCTAGACTCGAAGGGGCTTACGAGCAGATGGATAAGAGGTTGAGTGATTTCCATGATTCTATACTCGACCTGCGGTACCCACATAGGACGCCGGAAAAGGACGTGACTAGGATGATAAACAGCCTGCGCGCTGAGTTGATTGCTATGATAGACGCGACCAACAGGCGCATAGATGAAACGAATAGTCGGATAGATAGTTTGACGTCGAAATAAGCAGGTGATTGTCAGACCTGAGCTTCTAGCCGGGACAGTTGTGTTTCTGCTCAGTATGGCGCAGTTACATCTCACTGGGAGAGAACCATTATGATGACCACGGAAGAGAGGATGTCTAGGCTGGAGGGGGCCTATGGCCAGGTTGACCAGCGTTTGGGAGATTTGCGTACTGAGGTAGGTGGCCTGCGTACTGAGATGAATGACCGCATGACCAGTATGGAAAATCGCCTGCACTCGATACTGATAGCGGTGATAGCCGGATCGGTGAGTATAGTGGTTACGCTCATTGCCGGAATAATCGCATTTCTGCTCAGGACGGCCTAGAAAATCGCGCGCGCTGGCCATAATGGAGATGGGCGCTCATTGGTAGCGGATTATGACTTCATCGCCCACCTGACGCGGTTTTGCCGGGCGCTGAGGGGGCATGGGCTGCTGGTGGGGCCGCAGGAGACGGCGGACGCTATACTGGCGGTGGAGCGGGCCGGGCTGATGTCGGAGGCGCGGATATACTGGTCGCTGCGTGCGCTGCTGGTGTCGCGGCGAGAGCAGATCCGGACTTTCGACAGGCTCTTCTCCCAGTTCTGGAACTTCGAGCCGGTGTCGCCGCGCCCAGAGCCGGACGGGGGGCCGAAGACGAGTTTCGGGCAGACGCGCACTGTGGGGCGACTTCCGCGCGGTCTTGGGGTTCCGGGGGACGACCCTAACTCAAAGGACACGGTGATCCAGCTAATAAGGACGGGCGCGAGCTCGCGTCACACGACTGGCGGGCGCGACCTGTCGTCGCTGGCGGTGGAGGACGACGCGTCGGAAATCCAGCGAATCGCGGCGCGTATGGCGCGCTCGCTCGCGTCGCGGCCGGGGCGTCGCCGGAAGAGGCACAAGCGTCGCGGCGTACCGGACCTGCGCGGCGCGATGCGGCTTAGTCTTTCGACGGGCGGCGACGCGATACGGATTCCACGTCTGCGACGGGTACGCCGGACTCCGAGGCTTCTGATTCTGCTTGACGTGAGCGGTTCCATGGACAGGCACGCGCGGCTTCTGCTACGGCTGTCGCACGCGGTGGGCCAGCAGACGGGCAGGGTGGAGACGTTCGCGTTCAGCACGGCGGTCACGCGGATAACGCGGGCGCTGGCGGCTCCGAATTTCGATGAGGCGCTGTACAGGGTAGGGGAGGCGGTGGAGCACTGGTCAGGAGG
>JAAXHY010000485.1 GCA_012270665.1 Dehalococcoidia bacterium | reverse complement strand
AGCGCGAGATGAGCTCGGTGGAACTCACGCGGACAGTTCTGGAGCGCATCGAACGGGTTGAGGATATGGTCAAGGCTTTCGTGACCGTCACGAAAGATCTCGCCATCGAGCAGGCAGAGCGGGCAGACCAACGTATTGCCGATGGTGATGCCGCTCCGCTCACCGGCATCCCGATGCAGCTAAAGGACAACATGGCTACACGGGGTGTGGCGACGACCTGCTCGTCCAGGATGCTGGAAGACTTCGTTCCTCCATACGACGCCACCGTAACCCGTCGGCTCTACGAACAGTCGGCTGTACTTGTAGGGAAGGGGAATCTTGACGAATTCGCAATGGGTTCCTCCACTGAGAACTCAGCTTTCTTCCCGACAAGAAATCCGTGGGCCCTGGACAGAGTGCCCGGTGGCAGCAGCGGAGGTCCAGCTGCTGCGGTGGCGGCATCGGAGTGCTTTTACTCTCTGGGTTCGGATACCGGCGGCAGTATTCGGCAGCCTGCCTCTCTGTGCGGAGTCGTCGGGCTGAAGCCGACCTATGGCCTTGTGTCGCGGTATGGGCTAGTGGCGTTCGCCAGTTCTCTCGACCAGATTGGGCCGATTACGAAGGACGTAACCGACTGCGCGCTGGTTACGAACGCGATAGCGGGTTATGATCCGAGAGATTCGACCTCGCTGCGCATCGAGGCTCCGGACTACACTCAGCCGCTTGGCAGAGACCTCAGGGGGCTGCGAATAGGTGTGCCGTCCGAATACTTCGTCGAAGGTATGGAGCCCGGCGTAGAGGAGGCGACGAGGAAGTCTATCTCCATTCTCGGCGACCTGGGAGCGGAGATAGTCGAGACCTCACTGCCTCATACGTCCTATGCGCTTGCCGTGTACTACATACTCGCGCCGTCCGAGTGTTCGGCGAATCTTGCTCGCTACGATGGAGTCAAATACGGTTTCTCGGACAGGGAAGCGGATTCGATGTGGGAGGCGCTGGAGCGGACAAGAGGTCAAGGATTCGGCCCCGAAGTCAAGCGGCGTATCATGCTGGGGACGTATGCCCTTTCCGCCGGCTATTACGATGCCTTCTATCTGAAGGCCCAGCGTGTAAGGACGATAATCCGCCGCGAGTTCGAGGGGGCTTTCGAAGATCTCGACGCGATAGTTTCCGCGACCTCGCCCACCGTGGCATTCGGGCTTGGAGCCAAGACGTCGGACCCGGTGCAGATGTACCTGTCCGATGTGCTGACGCTGCCCGCGAACATAGCCGGGATACCGGGGATGTCCATCCCCGCGGGGCTGTCGGACGGAATGCCGGTCGGTCTCCAGATACTCGGCAGAGCGCTGGGTGAAGAGACGATTTTCAGGATCGCGCACGCCCTGGAGCAGGCTACCGAGTGGCACAAATTGCGTCCCTCAATTTGAATCGGAGTGGCAATGGCATCAGAAGTTTCCATTCGGATAGTTGGCGTCGAGCCTTGGGATCCTCCCGACGATGAACCCGGCAGAGGAATGGCGCTGCGGACGACGCGGGGCGACGTCCATGTAATCGTTCACAATAACCAAGAAGCGAGGACGACGAAGGGCATTATATGGGTGTGGGGAGCCAGGGGTGGATTCGCGGGACCGGCGGGCGGGCTGTATCGAGACGTTGCCGAGGACCTGAAGGATGAAATCACATCGGTGCGAATTGACTATCGGCTGCCCAATAATGTCCAGGAGTGCGTCATGGACGCGCTGGTGGGGGTCTCATTCCTGGCAGGCGCCGGACATAGCGAAATCGCTCTGGTCGGCCATTCATTCGGTGGCGCGGTGGTGATAGCCGCGGCCCCTTACAGCGAAGATGTGAAAGCTGTGGTCGCGCTGTCCAGCCAGACGTTCGGAGCGCGTAGGGCGGATAAAGTATCGCCGCGTCCCCTGCTTCTGGCGCACGGCGGAAGGGACACCCGACTGCCACCCTATTGCTCCGAGCAGATTTACTCATGGGCGAAGCAACCCAAAGAGCTGGTCCTCTATCCTGGCGCCGAACACGGGTTGATGGAATGTGCGGAAGAACTAAGAGAGATGCTCGCCGATTGGCTCAGGAACAATCTGGGTCTCTGATAACGCGCGTTTACACATCGAATCAGGCGCGATATACTTCTGCCCGACAAATCTTGAGTTAGTTTGATTAGCGAGGACTTCCAATGGGTGAATTTGACGGAAAGGTTGCGGTTGTAACCGGAGCTGGAAGACTGCGAGGAATCGGGCGCGCTGCCGCGGTCGGATTTGCGAAACTGGGCGCCAATGTTGTGGTAACAGGGACAGGTCGCGATCCTTCTACATTTCCGCCTGACGAAAAGGCGGTCAACTGGAGGGACATTCATAGCGTAGCGGACCAGATTGAGTCTCACGGTGTGAAGGCTCTTCCACTGGTTGCCGACGTTACGAATAAGGACCACGTGCAGAACATGATTGACGAGGCGGTGAAGGAGTTTGGTCGTGTGGATATGCTGGTGAACAACGCGGCGTATGCGCGTGGCCCAGACCGTGTGCCGGTACTGGAACTGGACGATGACATCTTCCAGCGGGTCATAGACATCAAGATTGGCGGCACATACCTCTGTACCAAGGCCTTCGTTGGTCAACTGCAGGAGCAGGGGACCGGAGGCAAGATCGTGAACATTTCCTCCTCCGCAGGAAAGAGGGGCAGCGCTAGCACGCTCGCGTACAATGCCGCCAACTTCGCCATAGTGGGAATGACGCAGTCCATGGC
>JAAXHY010000268.1 GCA_012270665.1 Dehalococcoidia bacterium | reverse complement strand
CTATTCGCGCGCCGGCCTGGTCGAGTGTCCTGGCGATATGCCAGGCGATGCTGCGCTGGTTGGCAACTCCGAAGACGAGCGCGTTCCTGCCATTGAGATCTATGTTGTACAAGCTGTTCCTCCGGGGATAGTTCTCAGTCGTCAGTTATCGTGGGCATCTAGTTTATCGAGATGTTGGAAACTCCGGCATCTATATTTATGTAAACCCTGTTCTGGGCAGTGTCGTAGTCGGGTGACTGGTACACGCCGTTGCTCCCCGGGAATCTGGAGTTGTCCACATCCAGCGAAACCAAGGCCGAGTCAGATTCTATAAGAGCGGCCACGTCGTCGGGGATGGATATGTCAATGTCGGCAGCTCCGGCGTCTATACGAATGTCGGTGTGTCCGGCGTGGACAGGCAGGGCTACATCCACGTCAGAGGCTCCGACGTCCATATCGAGAACTTCCAGATTAACGTCTCGCAGATGCAAGTCAATGTCCGCCGCTCCGGTATCAATGTCGAGTTTGACAATCACATCGGGCGATATTCCGACCTTCCAGTCTATGTCGCCGAGGCTGCGGAAGAGTCCGAACAGATCTATGCCAACGTTCCATCCATCATTATAGTCATTCATAAGAGAGTCAGGAGCATCCATTGAGAGGGTAACTTCGGAAATGCCCCGGTTCCGGGTCTCATCCGCGGCAACACCTATTCCGGTGGAACGCACAAAATACAGATCATCTCCAAAACCAGACATATTGGAGCCTATGTCAAGCGACCCAGCGCCAAAACCAATGTTCATCTCCAGAGTGTGAACATTGGCTAAGTTGGAGGAGTGGGCCGATTCATACCCTAGCTGGTATCCATAACCCTGCACGGTCTGATTCGAGAAATAGGCCAAACCGACACCGACAGTGCAGATCAGCGGAATCACGAGGGCTGAGAGCAGTGGGAAACGCGGCGCGAGTATGATATGAAAGCCGACGGCTATGAGTATCAGAGGCCAGAAGCGGAAGATATGCCACCAGATCCCCCATCCAATCACCCCAGTGGTGTTGAGAAGAAGAACGATTCCGACGGTGAGGAGCAGAATCGCGGCGAATGGGGTCCGCCTCTTGGATCGGGCGGGATCTCTTTGTTCGGACATAGCAGCCTACCGCCGCTGACGGACCGAAGCGTAGATAATGGCAGCGCCCGCTCCTATAACCGAGACGGCGGCAACGACTCCCCAATCAACCGAGCCCAAGAAGCCCATGTTGTTTATCAGAAGCGCGATTCCGGCCACAATCAGACAGATGCCGAGCAGGTAGCGTCTCCGTTCACTTCGCTCACGCATAGTTACCTCCGATTCGACGGTATCCCGGGAGCTTTCGTCAACTACCACATCGGCGTTCGATGGCGTGGCGCGGCCTCCCCGAGGCACGACGATCACCATTACTATATAGACGAGGATCGAAATGCCTCCGGTTACTAAAACCGACGCAACCCAGCCGAGCCTTACAAATACAGGATCAATCTCGAAGTATTCGGCCATTCCGCCTGCGACACCTGACAGGACTTTGTCTTCTGAACTTTTGTAAAGTCTTCTGGTGTAGGCCATGTCATATCTCCCTGCATCTGCATCAGAAAGTTACGTTACCATTCTAGCACGGCAATCACAGCAGAATAGGATAGATTGCTACTTAAAGAGCTTGCCAGTAGCGCCTTCCCTTCACCCTGACAAGCGTGCCGAATCCGGGAACCGGAAAGTGACCGGAAACTACAAGAGAGTGGTCTTTCTCCATGCGGTCGAACAGTTCTGCGCGGTTCTGGCGGGACAGTTCGGGGTCGGTGTCAGCGCGTGGGCTCCAGTCGGTGTGGTGCGCCTGTACAGGCACGTGAGCCACGTCGCCGAGGATGACGGCGCTCTCTCCTGCGGAGGATACGAGGACGCTGGTGTGGCCGGGTGTGTGACCAGGCGTGGGAAGCGCGGTAAGATGGTCGCCCATGGGTTGCTCACCCTCTACGAACTCGATGACACCCAGTTCCATGAGAGGTGTCACTTGCTCTGCTATGTAGGCGAACATACTCATTCCGGCGCGGCGGGTGAAAACGTCCCAGTCAGCCTGGGGTATATAATACCTAGCGTTTGGGAAGAAGGGGGCACGCTCGCCGTCCTTCTCGACCATGTTCCAGCCAACGTGGTCGCGGTGAAGGTGAGTTATGATGACCGTGGTTATCTCACCAGGGGCGATGTCCTTGCTCTCCATATCGGTGACGAGCAAGCCCCATTCGGAATTGTCAAAGGGGTGGTCGCCTTCTCCGAGGCCGGTATCCACCAGTGCGACATCATTCCCTACCCTTATGACGAAAGAGCCTACGTTCATTCGGATTAGGCCATCCGGTGTAAGCTGGTCGGTGTAGGCGTCCCACTCGGACGAACCAACCGAGGGAAAGAAGTCGGACGGGGCGAAGTGTATGTGGCCGTCGGATACGGAGATTATCTCGGCGTCTCCGACTCTCAACGAATAGTCGGGCATGGGGTCTAGTGTCCCTTTGTAGTTCAGTTGTGATACATGGGCAGGACATCCGCGGCGAGGGCGTCCAGTTGTTCGTTCATCATCTCGGGCGGACAGGCGGGCCTGGCGACGAACTTGGTTGCGCCAGCATCTATGTACGAGTCTATGAGGTCGCGCATCCTGTCGGCGGTTCCGAAGGCGGAGAAGCCGTCATAGTCAATGTCGGTCCTACGTCGGAGCATGTAAGGCTCGGCAATCCTCCTAGCTTCTTCGTAGCTGTCGGCGATGCAATAGCTGAAAAGCGCGCCGTAGTGGTCGTCCTCGATTTCGTTCTCGAATTCGGCGGCGAGCGTCTTTATCTGTGAGACGCCGTCGGCGACCTCTTCGGGGGTGGCCTGGGACACAAGCCAGCCGTCGCCCAGCCTAGCGGCGCGTCTGATGGCGAATTCACTTCGTCCACCTATCCAGACTGGCGGGAGCTCTTTCTGGACGGGCTTGGGCTGGATAGTAACGTTGTTCAGGGTGAAGTAGCGCCCATGATAGGTCACGTCGTCCTGCGACCAGAGGAGCTTCATGACTTCAATGGCCTCGTCGGTTCTGCCACCGCGCTGGCGCTTCAGAGCGCCACAGGCTTCGTATTCGGTAGCCTCACCGGTTCCCAGCCCAACAGCAGGCAGTGAGCGTCCGCCGGATAGAAAGTCCAGAGTTGCGACTTCTTTAGCGAGGACGGTCGGATTACGAAGGGGGAGCGCCAGTACGTTGGTGCCAAACTTCAAATTAGTAGTGCGGGCGGCGATGAATGAGAGAGCTATCATCGGCTCCACGTTGAGGGTCTCGGACACTATCCTGTCGCTGAGCCATAGGGAGTCAACGCCGTACTGTTCGCATAGATCAGTGTACTCCCAGAGGTAATCCGGGTCGGCGGACGGAAAGGGCCATCCACCAAATCCTATTCCTATCTTGACCGACATTTGCCTCTCCTATCTGTTATTCACTCAGTCGCCGGGGCGCATTTCATCAGAAGAACCGCTCTGGATCGAAGTCGGAGAGCAATTGTCCGTTTGACCCTTCGACAAGGTCCGTCACAGCCTCTCCAGTCGCCAGACTGAGCAGGATGCCGTTTCTATAATGTCCCGAAGCGACCAGGACGTTATCATAGCCCGGCATTCGTCCGATTACGGGCAGGTCGTCCCCCGAACCGGGCCTAAGGCCAACGACGCTCCAGTTGATTTCAGCATCTCTGAGCGACGGCATCAGGGAACTCCCGACACTGAGTATGGAATGTACGTCTCCGGCTGTCACTCTGGCGTCGAAACCAACCTCTTCGACCGTTGCGCCCACTATCATCGAGCCGTCGTTGCGTGGGACCAGTATACCCCAAGAGCCGTGAATCATCCGGCTCACACTACCGCGCGCCGGCTGAACGTTGAGATTGACTCCCTTGACGGGCTTGACCATTGGGACACGGGCATAACTTGGCGCCCGTTCTCCGTACAGCCACTCGTCCATCGCGCCAGTCCATGCCCCGGCGGCGAAGACTACGATTTCCGCCCCTGTGAAGCCCTGTCTCTCCATTACACCCGAGACCCGCCCGTCCTCAAACGATAGACCGGTCACCTCGATTCCCTGTCTTACTTCGGCGCCATAGTGTTGAGCCGCTAAAGCGAGCGCGTTAGCGAGTCGCTGGTTGTTGACACGACAAGATTCGGGGGCAAATATTCCTCCCGGAATGGCGGGATTCAGCAGTGGTTCCATTTCTCGGATTTCAGCGCCGTCAATCCACTTGGTATCTTCGCCCATGGCCGAAAGTTGATTCGCCAGACCGCGCAGGGCAATCGCGTCGTTTTCATTCATCGCCAGAGTGATATCTCCACACTCGGCGAACTCGATGTCTATGCCTGACTCTTCGCGAATGACGGGCGTCAATTCGTGGAAGAGACTGAGGCTGCGCTGCGCGAGGCGAGAGTACTGAGACTCGCCGGGGGAAGAACTCAGAATGCCGGAGGCGGCATTGGACGATTCGCCTCCTATACGTCCCTTATCGAGAAGCGAACAGGAAATCCCGCGCTTGGCGAGGAAATAGGCGACCGCGGCGCCGATGACGCCGCCGCCCACAATTACAACCTCACGACTATCTATCATGGCTGATTCTCCGCCAACAGTACATCGGCCAACTGGTTGAAGTCGCTGACGATGATGTCCGGCGTGTACTGAGTGGTATCTTCGTAAGGAAGAGAGTATCTGTTGACATACGCGCCACGGAATCCGCAGGCTCGCGCTCCCATTATATCGAACGAGTGTGCCGCGACCATCATAATCTGGGACGGGTCGGAATCGAGAATCCGTGCCGCTGAGCGATAGACCGCGGGATGAGGTTTGAATGCGCCTCCTTCCTCGACGGAAATCACAGTGTCAAAGTCGAACCTGATCCGGCTGGAGGCGAGGTGATGAAGGTAATCGGGCTCTCCGTTCGACAGGGCCACGAGGCGATATTTTTCCGCAAGCCTCTGCAAACCCTGAATAGAGTCCGGGTACGGATCGAGGTCCTGCCATACATCCATGAACCGATGTATGCGCTTTGGGTCGAATTCAATTCCGTTGGCCCGCAGGGAGTAAACGAGCGCGCGGCGGCAGGTTTTGAGATAGCCACTGTGTCCCAGCATCATCAGCGAGTCCTGAAACTGCTCGATTCGCTGTCTCGCTCGCCACTGCGGATAGAATTCAGAGCCAGTCAGGTCGGAGCCAAGTTCTCCCAACAGATCACCAGTCGGAGCTTCAAGGCTGCCGGTGAGGTCCAGAACGGTGCCAAATATATCGAATGTGAGGGTCGTCACGGTATCAATAGGGTTAGTTGGCATCTGTTGCTCCGAAGGCTAGGCGAAAACACTCCGCCAGTATGGCAAGTTCGACTACCAATGCAAAGGCGCGCCGGTCAGACGGCGCGCCTTTGGTTCATAGTCATTTGGAGATTAATACCCTAACGTTACCAAGTGGTCGCCGCGAGGTTTACTCCCTGCTCAGCGGCGCCGCTGATGGTACTCCACGGG
>JAAXHY010000325.1 GCA_012270665.1 Dehalococcoidia bacterium | reverse complement strand
TGCAGCACTCGACTGGCCATGCCGCCAATGAGAATCGGCGGGTGCGGCTTCTGCGCGGGCTTGGGGTACATCTGCACGGGTGGGAAGTCGTAGTAGTTGCCGTGGAATTCGGCTTCGTCCTTCGTCCAGAGTTCCTTCAGCGCAAGTAGGGACTCCTTGGCCTGAGTCCAGCGGTGATCGAAGTCGCCGCCCATGATGGTGGTTTCCTCGCGGTGCCAGCCGGTGCCGATGCCTAGAATGAAGCGTCCGCCGCTGAACAGGTCAAGGGTGGATACGGCCTTGGCAAGAACGAGCGGGTTGCGCTCCGGTATCAGCGTGATGCCGGTGCCAAGCTTGATGGCGCTGGTGGCGCCGGAGGCCTGGGCGAGCGCAATGTAGGGGTCGGCGAAGTGGGCGTATGTCCAGGGGATGACGCCGTCTTCGGACCCCGGGAAGGGGCTAGTGGAGTGGACGGGGAGGATGGGGTGCTCAGCGTACCAGATGGACTCGAATCCGAGTTCTTCGGCTTTGGATGCCATGAAAGCCGCGTTGACTTTGTAAGCGGGCAGGGGTGTGGAAATTCCGATGGTCATGGGACTTTCTCCTAAACTGAGTCTCAATAACCTATTTTGGGTTATGTATTTGGGTCACTATACACTCATCTTATCCAATGACTCCACCTTTCGCTACTCCCTACCTCAGACTGCAACGATTGCTCGTTGAAGCACGCCGTGCACGTGGACTGACCCAATCTGACGTTGCCCACAACCTCCAAGTGCCGCAGTCCTTTGTATCCAAGTACGAACGCGGAGAGAGGCGTCTGGATATAGTTGAACTCTTGCGAATTCTTAGGATTCTAGAACTTGACGCTCGCGACGTTCTGGATAGGATCGCCGAGAGCGAAGATTCTTCAGCACTACCCAGTATCCTTGACGTGTGGAAAGTTACGCCCGGCGTACTGACGAACATAGTGAACGAAAATCCGAGTTTGCGTGGTATGCTGATGGGGTACGTAGCAGAGTATAAACTGCAAGAGATTCTACTCTCCGAAGACGGTATCGAATATATTGGCAAGCCTGGCGACCACGACCGAACTAGCAAGGGTGACCATATCATTGGATTCCAAGGGCAAAGGTTCGTGATAGAGAGCAAGTCCCTACAATCGCGTATGGTGGAGAAGGACGGGGATGCTTGGCGCGGAAAAGCTCAAGTTGACGCCAGCGACCGCCGTTCTATCGTTTTGGACGATGGGACTCAGATCGAGACAACACTGCTGATGGTTGGAGAGTTCGACGTCTTGGCCGTCAATTGTTTCGCGTTTGAACAAGAATGGAATTTTGTATTCGCCAGGAATAGTGACCTGCCGCGAAGCACATATCGCAGGTATCCTCAGCAAGTACGCGATCAGTTGATCGCCAGTCTGGTATCCGTGTCATGGCCTCCTGAACCGTCTTTCACAGATAACCTGAAGGAGATACTAGATCGGATTGCAACTGAGCGCGACCTATATGGCGGATAATCGTGTCACCGACGTTTTGTCTTTACGAAGACCAGAAAATACGAATGGTTCTTTCTGGCGTGGACTTGCTTCTTCAGTCTAGTAATTGAGGGTCTGTTGGAACGGACGACTATGAATAGGTCTTTGGTATAGAAGCCCATCGCCTCGTAGTCGTTGATTATCTCCACGTGTGTTAGCCACTGTTTGTTCGCACTCACTTCGTCTTGGCACTTGACTATGAGGGTGCCGTTGGTCTTGAGAACGCGATACGCTTCAAGCCCGGCTTCGCGGTACAGTTCTGTCACGGCGGCGTGCCATTTCGAGCGCCCGGGGCGTTCGTCTCCGCTGGAGTAGTGTTCACGGAAGGTCGAATGGCTGCCACCACCCGCCTTCTGGCTTTCGGCGTCTCTGTAAAATCCTTCCATGTAGGGTGGGTCCAGAACCACGCAGTCAATCTCGCCGTCGCGATATGGCAGATCTCTGCAATCTATCCCCGTAGAAATGTCGGTGGCCCTGAGGTCGTAGAGTCCTTCGTCCACCTTTTGCCAGAAGACGCCCTTTCCCCAAGTTACGTCGGCTACGATTGAACCGTGTGGAACGTGCAACTCAAGTATCTGCGGGAATACGTCCGCATTACCGGCGACATGGGCCGAGGTGATGACGTCACTCGTAGAAACGCCGCCTTGGACTCGCCGTTTTCGCTCGCCTTCCGGCGATATGCTCATTCGGAGTTGTGACTCGGATCCAGGCGCTGTTTTCGCCATTACGCTTTTGCGCTCCTCTGTTGTCCTATCGGGCGGAATTTCACTCTCCTTCTAAGTGTAAATCTACTCGGCCAGCGCGCCCATTGGGTCCCAAGGAGGAAGGGCTATTGGTTCGGTGTCGAGAGCGGCGAGCAGGTCGGAGGACAGGTACTTGCGCGGGGCGGCTATCTCGAACATGTACTCGTCGTACCATGAGTCGTTCATCAGGAAGAAGCCCTTGTCGCCAACCGTGTCGCCGTAGCTGTTCTCGACGCGCCAGCGGCGGGGGCTGCCTTCTACTACGTCCACTCCGGTGAAGAGCATCGCGTGGGTCATCTGTGTCTGGCCGTACTCGAGTCGGGTAGCCTTGTCCATCTCGAACTCGGAGACGTAAACCGCGCCGTAGTCGAACAGGTTGGCGTCCCAGAGTCCGAGCTTGCGGTGGTTCTGCTTTCCGGTGTCGCAACCCATCCAAACCGGACGCCCGTCCAGAAGTTGGCGCAGCGTGATGTCCTTCATCACCTCGACGGGGACGTTGAGGTAGCGCACCGACCTCGCGCCCACGACATTCCCGAGGTAGGAGATCGTGTAGGTCTGGAAGTAGGGATGATCGGGGCGCGGGTCGTTCACGAGGCATACCATGTCTCGGTAGTCGGTGGATATGTAGCGGTCGGCGAAGTCGAGAGGGGTCAGTTCACCGTCGCGGTGGAACTTGCCGTCGCGGTCGCGCCACTGCCAATCCACAATGGACGGAGGATTGCCGAGGTGGATGCACAGGATACGATAGACGGTGGTGAGAGTATCCATCTTGGCCTGTCGCATCGCGTCCAGTCCGGCCTCTTCCTGGTAGAGTTGGCGGATCCTGGCCGCGCCCTGACGCACCTGGTAGTAGAGCGAGTTGTTCATCTGGCGTGTGTTGCCTGAGCTCTCGGTCTCTGGCATAGCCTCCTTCGGCACGACGCCGTACTTGTCCACCAAGTTGACAAACATATCCCACTGGCCGGCGTCCTCGACGGGGGCAGTCATGAGATGCTGGACGATTCGGTCGTCTGTGGGGCGGCCGGCGGTCTCGATTACCGCTTCGAGTATGAAGTTGGCCCTCTCAACCTTGTCCCAGAACATCATGTAGCTCTGGCTGTACTCGAACCGGCGTGTGTCCATCGTCTTCATCGTATCCACGCGGAAGAGATTGAGGCCGCTGAAGAGCCAGCACCGCCCGGAGTTTCCCTGCTGGGTGGGCGCCCATTCGTCCAGAAGCGTGGAGAAGGTGTGAGTGGCGTTGGTCACTATGTCGCGGTCGAGCGCGACCTCGTTCACGTCGCGCTGGGTCACGGTGTTCTGCATAAGGCGGTTGCGCGCGTCGGAGGCGAAGTCGTCTCGGAAGCCGTCCAAATGCTCAAGGGTGAGCGTGATGTTAGTGTCTGTCTGTGTAGTCAATGGCTTGGCCTCCGACCCTGTGAGTAATGTTTACACCTTCACGAGTTTCTGCATGGAGCGCAGTTCACGCTGGGGTTCCATCTTGCTGCCGTAGTCGCTCCAGGAGACTTCGGCGACGTAGATGTCGCCACGCGAGTCAACCGCTATGCCGTGCGGGGAGTAGAAGCGGCCGCTCTGGTCGCCGTAGCTCTCTCGTCCGACGCGAGCCAGCACCTCGCCCTTCTTATTCATGATCGTAACGCGCGGGCCGAGGTCGGTACCGATGTCGTTGGTGGCGATTCCGGCGAAGTATTCTCCGATGTACACGAGCTCCTCACCCGTACCGTCGTCTATGCAGATCGTGGCGGCGCGGGACAGGTTTACCCACTGGGTCTCGAACTTGCCCTTGTCGCTGAAAATCTGGATGCGGTGATTCTCGCGGTCCGCGACGTAAACCCAGCCCTCGGAGTCGGTCGTGATGTTGTGGACGATGTTGAACTGGCCCTCGGCAGTGCCGGACTCGCCCCAGGAGAAGAGATAGTCGCCGTCCGGGGAATACTTGTGGACACGAGCGTTGGAGTAGCCGTCGGCCACGTAGAATTCGCCGTTTCGCTTGTCTATGGCGACGTGGGCAGGGCGGTTGAATGGTTTGCCGCTCATCTTAGGAGCCGGCTCATGCGCCACGCCGAGCGTCATTAGCAGTTTGCCGTCGGCGGTGAACTTGCGGATGGTGCTGTCGCCGTTGTCAACGCAGAAGACATTGCCGTCAGGCGCGATGGTAACGGCGTGCGGGTTGGCGAAGACGCCCTCGCCCCAAGTGTCCACTATGATGCCATCAGAGTCGAATATGATCATGGGACAGGTGCCGCGGTTGAATACATAGACGCGGTCGCTGGGGTCCACGTCAACCGATGTGGCCTCTTTGTACGTCCATCCCTCCGGGAGGTTGCCCCAGTCGGCGCCGGAGACTTCGTATCTGAAGTCGCCCTCGCCCAGGACTACGGGGCCCTCTGCCCCGCCTTCATGCCCCTCGGAGCGTAAACCGTATTCCCAGTTCTCGTCGTGTGTGGTGGTCATGTCGTTTTCCTCCCATGACTCTTGGTGAATCTCAACGAAGTACAGTCAATGAGGTTGTACACGATGAAAGTCGACAGGTCAAATGGCGCGCGGTATGGCGTATCACACTACACTGGACTAGAATGAAAGTCGCAAGAGTAAGGGGCGCCTCCACATGATTCCACTAAAGCTGAATGTCAAGAACTTCCTTTGCTACAGGGACAACACGCCGACGCTGGACCTCGAAAACGTCCACCTGGCCTGCCTGTGCGGCGACAACGGGCACGGGAAGAGCGCGCTGCTGGACGCCATCACGTTCGCGCTATGGGGGAGTTCGCGGCTCGGAGACCGCAGCCACGACGATCTAATTCACAAAGGCCAGAGCGACATGCTGGTGGAATTGGAGTTCGAGTCGGCGGGCGAGAGATACCGCGTGGCGCGTCGACGGGCCATGGGCAGGTCCCAGGGCCGGACGGGGCTCGAATTCTTCATCAGGAACAGCGCAGGTGAATGGCGAGGCATAACCGGGAACACGGTCCGAGACACGCAGGACTTCATCAACGAACGGATACGGATGGACCATGAGACTTTCGTAAACACCGCGTTCCTGCGACAGGGGGACGCCGACAGATTCACGACATCGAAGCCCGCAGACCGCAAACGCATTCTGGCAGAAGTACTCGATCTTTCTTACTATGACGAGTTGGAACAACGCGCCAGGAACAGGATGAGCGAATTGCGCCTGGAGACGCAGAGACTGGAAGCGGACATCGAGATTCGAGAGCGCGAAGCTGAACAAAAGGCGATACACGAGGAGACGCTCAATGAGGTGTCGCGCGAGATAGCGGACCTGGAACCCCAGCTTTCGGAGGCGCGAAAGCTGCTGGAGGATGGGAGCAGGCTGGTGACCGGACTGGAGAGCGGGAGCAAGGAACTCGACGATTTGACCGTAAGGCTTCCCCAGGCGGAGAGACTGTTGCGGGAAGCAACCGAAAGGATAGAACGATACCGTGTGCGGGTGAACGAGGCCGAGACACTGATCCTGAGACGAGGAGAAATAGAGAAAGGACACTCGGAGCTGACAGATTTCCAGGAAGAGGACGAGAGGCTTAACCGCGCGCTCAATTCCAAGAACGAGATCGAGCTTCGGGTCGCGGCGCATAGCCAGGAGATCGCTGTCGAGGAGGAGCGTCTCATCACGCAGCGCGACCAGTTGACCAAGTTAATCGAAGATAGGCGGGCCGTGGCGAGCGTCATACCCCAACTCGAAGAGTTGCTGATGAATCTGCTCCCCAGGCGGGAGAAGATAGAGGAGTTCCAGTCGCGCATCGAAGAGTTCAGCCTCAAGGAGAAGCAGGCCAGGCACAAGCTGGAGCAGATGGAGGGCTATCGCGCGGAGTATGAGAGGATGCGCGAACAGGTACTGGATCTGGAAACAAAAATCTTCAGAGAGAAGAGCCGGCTGGAGGCGAAACTGGAAAGATTGATTTCGACTCTCGAAAAGGAGATTCGTCCCCGATCAGAGCTTCTGCCCGGACTGTTGGAAGATAGGGAGACCCTGAACGCGGAGGCTGCTAGGCTGGAATCGCTCGCGGGCGGAATCGAGGACGCCAGACAGCGGGTGAGCTCAATTGATGAGCGCGTGATCGTTCTCAATGGAGACAATGATCGCCTGCGCGAGACGATGAGGGACACCCGCCAGAAGTTTGACCTGCTGGAGAGTGGCGACCTGGAGTGTCCACTGTGCGGGCAGGAACTCGACAGCGACGGACGGGAACATCTGAGAGCCGAGTATGAAGAGATAGGTATGCGGAGCAAGGAAGAGTTTCAAAAGAACGAGAGCGAGATTTCCACCCTCACAGGGGAGCGGGAGCCCCTCGCTCGATCCATCTCTCATATGGACTCGGAACACCAGTCAGCGTCGCGTCAGCTTCAGACCACGCAAGGACAGCTTAGCGCAAGAATCGAGGAAGCTGAGTCCGCGAGAAGTAGATCAAAGAGCTTGGAATCTGAGATCGTGAACCTCAAGCGGATCCTTGAGGACGGGACGTTCTTGCCGGAGGAGCGCAGAGTCGCAGACCGGATGAAAGAGTTTCTGGACAGCATAGACTTCGACCCTAGTGATCTGGACCAGCTTACGCAGGAGCATCGTGGCGTCACGGACGACATCAGGAAGTCTCAGCAAGACCTGAATGAGCTCAGGGCGGACGTGGACGAAGCGGAGAATCAAATCAGACAGAGGATGAGCGTCGCGGTTGAGGCGCGGGACGGGATAGAGCCCGCACAGACCCAGTTGGTCCCGATAGTCTCGGCGCTGGAAACAGGAAACTTCTCCCACGATGCGCGTATCCAGACTAGGAAGCTGGAAGCTGAAATAGACGAGCTGGGCTATGAATCGGTCCGTCACGATGAAGTTCGCGAAAAGATCATGGACCTAATAGGGTTTACCAAGCTGCGCCAGCAGCTATACGCTGCGCTGGGACAGATAGAGTGGGACAGAGTCCAACTAGAACAGTCGGAGGCCGATGCGCGCGACCGCGAATCTGAAGTGTCTGAACTCGCCGCGCGGCGTGAGACGATCGCTCGGGATGTCGAACGACTGCCGGAAGCGCGCGCTAACCTTAGGGAAGTCCGCCTTAAATTCGGCGACCTTGAGAGTAGCACGAACGCGGCCAAAGTCCGTCTCGGCGTGGTCAGGGAGGCCGTGGAGCGAAGCGAGCGAATGGCGTGTGAAGCCGCCGAACTCGGAAAGAGGCGGGATGAACTGATCAGGGAGCGTGGACTTTACGAAGATCTGTCCATCGCTTTCGGGCGGAACGGTATCCAGGCACTGATCATCGAGGACGCTCTGCCCCAGATCGAGAATGACGCCAACGACCTATTGGGACGGCTGACCGACAATAGGATGTCCCTTAAGCTCCAGCTCAGTGAGGGGCGTCGCATTTCAGGCTCTGACGCGCGCGCCGAGGAACTGAGCATAGATATATCCGATGAGATGGGAACGAGGGCTTATGAGACATTCAGCGGCGGTGAGGCGTTCAGGATCAATTTCGCGTTACGAATCGCGCTTTCCCGGTTGCTGGCTCGACGTTCAGGTGCGCCCCTGCCCATACTATTCATAGACGAGGGATTCGGTTCTCAGGACGCATCCGGCCAGGAGCGCCTCATCGAGGCTATCCAGTCCATTCGGGACGACTTCGACAAGATTGTAGTCATTACCCACGTCGAGGGGATCAAAGAGGCGTTCGACACGCGGATACAGGTACAGAAGACCGACATGGGCTCGACTTTCGAGATCGTGTGGGCCTAGCTTACCGTATTCGTTCGTCGTCGGTTACAACTCCATGTCCCGCAGGTGGGGGGATATGGTCAGTCCAGGTTCGGTGAGGGATTGCACGTCGTCTGCGGTCCAGCCCGGGGCGACTTCAGTCAGAGTCAGGCCGTCATCTTGTACTGACATCACGGCTATGTCGGTGACTATGAGGCTGACGCATCCGGGCGCGGTGAGTGGGAAAGAGCATTTGGCGACTATCTTGGGGCTGCCGGAGCGGTCGGTGTGTTCCATGGCGACGATGATGCGGCGCGCTCCGGCGGCGAGGTCCATCGCGCCGCCCACATTGCCGATGCCACGCTGGGGCAGCATCCAGTTGGCGAGGTCGCCGCGCTCGGACACCTGCATAGCGCCCAGCACCGCCACGTCTATGTGACCGCCGCGTATCATGGCGAATCCCTCGACAGAGTTGAAGAAGGACATTCCTGGGTTCAGCGCGAGGAACTGGCCTCCCGCGTTGATGAGGTCAACATCCTCCTCGCCGGGTTCGGCCATTGGGCCGTATCCCAGAACGCCGCTCTCGCTGTGGTAGGTAACGGTTCGCCCTTCAGGGATGAACTGGGAACACAGCGTGGGTATGCCTATGCCCAGGTTCACGACGTCGCCGTCCTGGAGTTCGCGCGCGACGCGCATGGCTATGATTTC
>JAAXHY010000035.1 GCA_012270665.1 Dehalococcoidia bacterium | reverse complement strand
GACATTGACGGCACCCTGGAAGTCGGTGACCCGCCCGGCGAACTCACCATGGACATGGTGCGTGTCGCCCAGTCCAAAGGCATCATCATCGGCAGTTGCTCCGACCGGATCGCTAGTTCGCAGCGCAGAATATGGGACGAACACGACATCCAGGTGGATTTCATCTGCGTCAAGGGAAGCCCCATGGAAGAGCTTCGTCTCGAGTACATGAAAACCAAGTTCGAGGCAGAAGAATACTGGCACATAGGCGACCGCGAAGACCTCGACCGCCAGATGGCCCTCCGCTCCGGCTTCCAGTTCCTCTGGCCCCACGAAGCCGCCCAAAAATCCTGGTTCGCGCCAACAGACTGACACATACCTAAAGGAGTCCCCAATGCCAGCCTACGTAATAGCCGACGTCGAAGTTACGGACCCCGAACTCTTCGCCGAGTACCGCGAACTGGTAGAGCCTACCGTGAACGCCTACGGCGGCAGGTACATCGCGCGCGGCGGCGAGACTGCGCTTCTCGAAGGCGACCGCGCCCCCAACCGAACCGTCATCATAGAATTCCCCAGCATGGAGCAGGCTAAGGCATGGCACGCCTCTGACGAGTACGCCCACCCAAAGGATATGCGTATCCGCTCCACCAACTCCCATGTCATCATCGTCGAGGGCATCTGAAGGCAATGAACAAAGTAGGACTCGCTATAGTAGGCTCGACCGGCGTCATTGGTCGCGTGCACATAGACGCCATCGCTCAACTCGACTCATGCACACTCGTCGGCGTCAACGCGCGAACTCAACCGCCGCTCCGACAACAGGCAGAGGAACTGGGGGTAACCGCCTATCCGACTCTCGAAGACACGCTATCAGACCCCGGCGTGGATGCCATCGTCATAGCCACCCCACACCGTTCACACGCGGAGATTACCGAGAACGCCGCCCGCGCGGGCAAGCACGTCCTCGTCGAAAAGCCGATGTCCGTAACCCTCTCCGAGGCCGACCGCATGATACAGGTGTGCCGAAACGCTGGCGTCAAGCTCGGAGCGCTGTTCAACAACCGCTTCCGGCCCGAAGCGTTGAAGATTCGGGAACTCGTGGAACAGGGAGCAATCGGCGAGATCTACCGTGTCTCGATGGCCTCCGCCATGATACGCAGCCAGGACTACTACGACCGCCTCGACTGGCGCGGCAAGTGGTTGGCCGAGGGCGGAGGCGCCCTGCTCAACCAGGGCATACACGCCATTGACCTCATGCAGTGGGTGGGAGGACTGCCCACCTCGGTCATGGGCATCGTGTCCACCCGCAGCCACGACATAGAGGTCGAGGACTTCGCCACCGCCGTCATGACCTACGAAGGCGGCGGACATGGAACCCTCCATTGCAGCACGTCTCAGGCTCCCAACCACCAGCGTCTCGAACTCTGGGGAAATGAGGGCGCGATAATCATGGACGACTGGAGTGTCAGCCTACACGTCCTCGAAACCACCGTGGACGACTTCATCGCGCGCGACAAGTCCCCCACCTACGACAGCCCGGGATCCACAGCCGAGACCTTCACTTTCGAGCCAGTCAGTGGAACCCATGCCCCCGCCATTGACGACTTTGCCAGGGCTATTATCGAGGACCGCGATCCCGCCATAACCGGCGAAGACGGGTTGAGATCGCAGGAAATCGTAGCCGCCGTGACCCTTTCCGGATGCAGGAACAGGCAAGTGAACATCCCCGTTGACCGCGCCGAATACGACGCGCTCCTCTCCGAACTGGTATCCACGCGCCGCCTCCCCTCTCCCTGAATGCCCGGAAGCCCCCACTAAACTACTGAAAACTTCTGACTAACCACTGCCCCCCAATGTCCATCCGAGACCGCCTGAAAGAAACCTACTCCGGCTGGTGGGTGTTGCTCGGCGTCACCCTGCTGGGCATCATGTCCGGCGGTATTCTCTATCACGGCGCGGCTGTGTTCTTCAATCCCATCAGGCGCGACCTTAACTTGTCCAGCGCAAACACATCGCTAATCTTTACCCTCTCGCGCGCTCAGTCCAGCCTCGCCGCGCCCCTGTACGGCTGGCTCGTGGACCACTTCGGTCCCAGGCCTCTCATAGTCCTCGGAGCCGTAGTCGCTTCGATTGGCCTCATCGCCATCACACTTATAGACAACTACCTCCTCTTTCTAATCGCATACCTGGTACTTGTATCCGTCCCAACCAACTTCGGTTTCGGCCCCACCCTCATGGTCGCTGCCAACAGCTGGTTCGTGCGCAGAAAAGCCATCGCCCTCACCATACTGCTTACCGGCATAGCCGCCGGAGGCGCGATATTCCTCTATCCCCTTGGTCTGGGCGTCGCTACCATAGGGTGGCGTCCCACGCTGATATACTCCGCTATATTCGTACTGGCATTTGGGATGCTCTGTTCTCGCCTCGTCCGCAGCCCACCCGACCGCGTAGAGGCAGTCGAACGAAGCGCCAACGATATGACGCCCGAATCCGGCGGCCCCGGCGTGACATACGACTTCTCCCTCTCCGAGGCGCTCAGGACGGGCGTCTTCTGGATTCTCCTCGCCGCCTCCACCCTCCGCATCTCCGCCGAGACCGGCCTGTCCATTCACATCATCCCCATAATGGTCTGGCAGGGCGCCGAAGAGGAGTTCGCCGCCGGGCTGGTGGCCCTCTTCTTCCTGCTGTCCATTCCCTTCCGATTCTCGCTCGGAATGGCCGGACACCGACTCAGCTTCCAGCCGCTGATAGCAGCCGGAATGTTCGCCGCCGTAACTGGATGTATCCTCCTCATATTCTCCGACAGCGTCCGCAGCCTCTACCCCTTCGTGATACTTCTCGCGGTTTACGAGGGCGCGGTCGTCCTCCAGTGGATAGCCATAGGAAACTACTTCGGAAGGCGCAACTATGGCGCGATAACTGGTATCATGCGTGCATTCGATGCGGTGGGCTCATTCTTCGCCCCATTGTACGCGGGCTTGATGTTCGACAGGACAGAATCCTACGCGCCCGCCCTAGGCGCATTCGCCGCGGCCTTTGCGATAGCGGCATTTCTGTACATGATTTCCCGCAGACCGCGTCGAACCGGATCCGCGCTTGACGCTGGAGGAATTCAATCTTGAATGTGAAGATATGGTACACCGTCGCAGGCCTCATTGGAGGACTGGTGACGTTCATCTATGTATACAATTACTCGCTCACCGATCTCAGGGCGGACTCGCTCAGATTGGGCGGTCCGCCTGTTCCCATGTTCGATCCCGCAGTCTTCCAATATGCGCTCGGACTGAGCGTGCTGTTCGTTCCTATCGGAACCTGCGCCGCTCTGATAGCTCTGTTCATAGTCAACACGGTATGGAATATGTCCAAATCCTTCATCAGGAGAAGGTCACGCTGAACGTGCGACAGAGGCCATGGGCCTTGTCAAATTCTGGGTGGAAATAATGAAGAAGGATATCCTGTATCAGTATGCGCTAGACGCAACTGGACAGAGACGACATATAAAACACCTGGATGCGCCACGTCCGTATCAATGTGGAGACTGCGGCTCGGAGATGATAGCTAAACGAGGCCAGGTCCGACGATGGCATTACGCTCATAAGGCCAACGTAGCCTGTGTTCCCAAGCCCGACCCCGACAACGCCTTGCATCAATATGCCCAGGACATCATCATCGAAAGTTTTCGCCAACATCAATCAGATGGCGCTGAATATCGCATGGGAACTCGATGTTCGGGATTCATGTCTGATAGTTGTAGCCAGATCATTGATGAGAATATTGCGTTGCCTGGCGCAGTCATGGAAAAAGAAGTGTCTATTATTCCGAATACAAGATCTGATGTTGTTCTGACTAAGCCTGATGGAATCCGAGTAATTATTGAAGTAGTCAATACTCATCCAGTTGACCCTAACACCCGCAAGCTATACGAGTGTTCTAGCATTCAGGTCTTTGTTAAGAATCTGACTTGGGAGAACCTCAACGAATTACATACTGCCTATATAGCGGACACTGGTCTGAACATCGCCTCTCTATGCATCCGTTGTAATAAGCAAAGACGTGATCGTGAAGTTCGTGAAGCCGAACGTATGGAGATATTAAAGCGCCGAAAACGAATTGTTGATGCAGTGATAAAGAAAATGTCTAGGGTGCGACAATCGACTCCCAAGTTTCACCCGTGGTTCTACGGTAAGGAAATGTGGGGGCGACCGGTGAAGATGTTCCCAAAGACACAGCGTCTTGTTTTTGCCAATGCCGTCATCCTGACCGAACTGGGGTTCGTCCAACACAATCCTCAAAAGCCCTGGCTGTTCAGATACAAGATAAGAGACCGGATATTTCTATATGCGGATTTGGGCGGCTCTGACGTTGTTCCAATTTATGAAGATACAGCAGCTATGCTATATATCCCGGATTTGCAAGATGAACCTGAAATTGAACAATATGTCATCAACGAGTTTGGTAATGCGCTACAAGATTACGGTGTGGATGTCAGGACAGGTTTTATCGCTACGGCCCATGTAGATCGCCGAGAGGGTATTGACTCCACATGTCAAGTTGATGAGTCAATGCTAAATAGTATGGTTGTACGGAAAGTGGGAAGGGAGCACGGCGTCACTGCGCTAAACGTCCCGACTAGAGCCAAGCGAATCATTCATATAGGCTTCCCGGACGGGAGATATACTGCCTGCGGTATTGATAGGCATACAAGCGATGAGAATATAGTCGCAACAATGACAGAGCAACCGACGTGTGACGTCTGCCGATAGAGATAGCGGTTGATTCCAAATCAACCAGAACCGCTCGCGCTGATGATAAATGTCCACGAACTCGTTAATAGCACTCAGAAAGATCCTCATCTTCATACTAGCCGCCATTGCTGGAACCATGTTTGCGGCCTGCCATAACGCGACCGCCGAGCCGCCAACGGATCCCCAACTCGGTGACACCCCTACTCTGGTTAACCATATCAACCAGGACGACATCGAAAGCGGCAGACTCCCCCTCGATCAGATAGTCGAGCGCGGTGAGATGCTGTTCACAGCCTCTTTCAACACACTCGACGGCGCGGGCCGACCCGAAACCACCGACGTTAGCCCCGACAACTTCCGCCCCGCTCGCGCGTTCCCCGACAACTTCAACCGCATCTCCGGCCCCGACGCCAACGCCTGTTCCTCCTGCCACAGCGTCCCGCATCTCGGCGGAGGCGGCGACAATGCTACCAATGTATTCGTGCTCGCCGACGGCTTCCACTTCGTAAACTTCGATCAGGGCGAAGGCGACGGCTTCCAGACACACACCCTCAGAACCGTCGGCAACGAGAGGACATCCCTCGGTCTGTTCGGCTCCGGCTACATCGAACTTCTCGCCCGCGAGATGACCGAGGACCTCCACGCAATCCGCGACGACGCCAGGAAGCGGGCGCGAGACAGCGGCGCCCCGGTATCCCTGCCGCTGTCCACCAAGGGCGTCGAATTTGGAACGATCACCGCCTCCCCCGACGGCTCCCTGGACACAAGCCGGGTCGAGGGCGTTGACCCCGACCTGGTGATAAGGCCGTTCATGCAGAAAGGCACCATAGTCTCCCTGCGCGAATTCGCGGTCAAGGCCATGAATCAGCACTTCGGTATGCAGGCATCCGAGCGCTTCGGAGACGCCGTTGACCACGACGCCGACGGCATGGCCGACGAACTCAGCCGCGGCGACATAAGCGCGCTCGTAATATTCCAGGCCATGCTGCCCCCTCCCGGTCGCGTCATGCCCGACCACCCCGAAGCCCGCGCCGCCGCTCAGAGAGGCGAGACGCTGTTCTCCACTCTGGAATGTTCCTTCTGTCACATCCCCGAACTGCCCCTGAACAACCCCGTCTTCACCGAACCCAATCCATTCAATCCCGCGGGCAAGCTCCAGGTATTCGAGGTCGCCAACGCGTACTCAGTTCCTCTCCCCGACGGCGGCAAGGCGACCGGACTGAGAAGTGGACCCGGCGACACAATCATGGCGCCGGTGTTCACCGACCTCAAACGCCACAGCATGGGCGACATCCTGAACAACGAGACCCTAGAAGAAGAGATGGTGCCTACTGACCAGTGGCTCACCCGCAAGCTCTGGGGATTCTCCAACGAGCCGCCCTACCTCCATCACGGGCGCGCCACCCTAATATCCGAGGCCATACTGGCGCACGGCGGCGAGGCCCAGGCCAGCCGCGACGCCTTCGCCGCCCTGCCCCCCGACGACCAAGCCGCCGTCGTCGAGTTCCTCAAGACCCTCCAGGTCATGCCCGAGTCCGAGAACAGCGCGGCGCAGCCCACACAACTATCAGGCTTCGGAAGCGCGACCATCATCACCGCTGCCCTCGGCATCACAGTCGGCATTCTGGTTACAATACTCGCGTTGTACCTGCTGGGATTCCAACCTCGTACCAAGTCCAATCATCCTGAAAAATCATGAAATTCGGCAAATCCCGCTTCAGACAGTCCCGAACTCTCAGTTCTCAGGCTCTTCAATCGTAACTACGCGATTGCCTCTTACATCCTTCAACTTCTGCGTCACTCCGCTCGGCCACCGAATCACGATCTCCTCAACCCTGTCTGCCTCTCCCAATCCGAAAGTCATATCCAGGCTGTTCATAGATAGGTACGTAGAACTGCCCAGCAATTCCTGAACCTGCGTAGATACTGAGTCCTTGGCTGTCTCCGCAGTCAGATAGACCCTCGCGCCTATCCCGTCCGCGTTGCTTCCCGTTCCGCGTATCGCCATCCCGCCCTTCAACCTAATCGTCAGCCAGTTGCCGCCCCTGCCGCCATTCAGCCACACGAACAGCGGCCCCTTGACGAACCTCACGCCGCCATCCACTCGCAGATCTCCGCTGCTGTTCGTGGCGATCAAATCCACGAAGCCGTCCCCGTTCAGGTCGCCCTTAGCCAGCCCCTTCCCATTCTCATGGAACTCTGGCCCGATCCGCTGCGCCCGCGCGTCAAACTCTGGCGCGCTGGGATCAATCACAGAATAGTCCACATCCTGTATATCCAGCAGCCGCGCCTCCACCGTAATGTCCTCCAATCCACCCGCGCCGTCGCCGCGCATCATCCGCCCCGCGCCCGGATACAGCAGTCCCCCCGGCCCCTCCCCTCGAGACACAAGCGCGCCAAGCCAATATAAATCCTGGTCGCCGTCATTCTCATAGTCGAAGAAGGCCGTCCCAAACCCGAAATCGTAGGCCGCCAGCCCGCTCGGAGGCTCCCAAGCCGGATGTACATTCACCGGATCCAGCGACATAGGCGGCATTACCTCGCTTGCCTTCACCTGAGTCTCCGCAGTCACCTCCGCGAACTGCGGCAATACACCTCCATCCGAAGCCTCCACTGATCCATCGTTCCGTAGCAGAAAGTGCAAACACGTCCCCCAGTCGAACTGGTGGGTATAGGCGCAGTCAGCCCCTGGAAACGGAACCGGACGCCTGGTAAGTGGATGATAGCCGATGTTCGTAACGAACACGTCCAGGTCCTCGTCGGAGTCGTAGTCCCCCAGCGCGAAGCCCATCCACTGTCCGACGACGTCAACCCCCATCTCCGAAGCGATAGGCGTAAACCTGATATTCTCCCCGCCCGTGTCGTTGCGATAGACCTCAAGATGGTCCCCGTCGTGCGCCACCCACAGGTCAGGGTCTCCGTCGTCGTCATGGTCGAAGAACAGCGCCGCCCAGGACTGCCCCGTCGGATCGCCCGCCCTGTTCCCGAATCGGTCGCTGAGACGCGGGTCGTACCCCTCGATGAACTCCCCAGTCTCACGGTCGTAGAACTCGATTGGCAGACCGTCGGGCGCGCGCATGATGATCGGGCCTCCACGCGCGCCTGACTCTTCGCTGATGTCGCTGAACGTGAGGTCGCCATTGTTCCTGTAAAGAACGTTGTAATGGCCGTGGTGCTGAGGCACGGTGAAACGCACGAAGTCGAAGTCCGCCCTGTTGGCCACGTATATATCGAGCCAGCCGTCTCCGTCAACATCCGCGCACGAGACACTCATCGCCGACCTCAGATTCACCGCCTCGCCGAACGCCGACGGCGTAATGTCCTCGAATGTGCCGTCGCCCCTGTTGAGAAACAGTCTGTCCGAGATAGTATCCCTCAGGCCGTCGCTCTCGTCAGCCGACCGGTAGTCCAACCCGTCCCCCTTGCGCCCATGCGCGCCCACGTACAGGTCCTGGTAGCCGTCGTTGTCGAAGTCGCACGCTGCAACGCCCGTGCTGTTGCTTATGACCGCCGCCGCGCCTGACTCCTCCGACACCTCGCTGAACTCCGAGTCTCCCTCGTTCCTGAAGAGAAAGTTCGGCCCTCCCTCCTCTTGGGTAACGTAGAAGTCCATATCTCCGTCGCGGTCATAATCGAAGATAGCTACACCTGGGTAGCGGTTGATGATGAACGCCTTCTTCCCGAGCGCGTCCGGGGCAATGTTGCTGAACGGAGCTATGCCACTATCTGGAGAATCCTGCTGCGACCGGTCCGCGCATCCCAACAACAGGATTAGCAGAAGGCAAGCGATAGAAGGAAGAGCGAGGCGCGCCAAATCAGGGTCTTTCTGGAGTCGGCGACCGTGGGCGGCGCCGGACGAACTGGGTCGAGGGATAGTATTCAATGGTGAATCGGTTGCCCTTGACATCACTGCTAACTCAACCTAGTCTAATGACTAGTCAGTAAATGTCAAGAGAGGTGCGCTATGAATGGGAAGTGGCCGGTTCAAGACGCCAAATCAAGGTTCAGCGAACTGCTCGATACCGTTCTGGCCGAGGGACCACAGATCGTCACCAAGCGTGGAGTGGAAACCGCTGTGATTCTTCCAATTGACGAGTGGCGGAAGCTGAAACGAATGAGCAGGCCGGACCTGAAAGAGTTGCTTCTCGCCTCGGAAGCGCGGACTGAGCGTCTCACGCCGCCCAGAAACAAGTGCCGCCACAGAACTCCGTTGGTAGTGGAATAGCTCGGTGTACCTACTGGACACCGACGTGGTCTCGGAACTGCGGCGGCCCAGTCCGCATGGGGCCGTCCTGAAATGGATCGCGGACGTGCCTGCTGAACGGCTCTTCGTGTCTGCGGTTACGATTGGAGAGATACAGGCGGGAATCGAGATCACTCGTGACCAGGACGAGGCCAAGGCGAACGAACTGGAAGCGTGGCTGGATAGAGTCCTGCTATCCTATGGCGTCTTGGCAATGGACGCGCCTATCTTCAGAGAATGGGCGCGGCTCATGCACAGAAGGTCGGACACCTTGACTGAGGACGCCATGATAGCTGCCGCCGCCATCATTCATAGGCTTACAGTGGTCACCAGAAACACTGGTGACTTCAGTCAATTCGGTGTGGATATACTGAATCCGTTCGGGACATAGGAGCGGCGAAGTCCCAACACTCGTCAGGGATTACCCGCGTGAGTTAAGAGGGAAATCCGTCTCTAGTACAGATGGCACGACACCAGGTGTCCGGGCGCCACTTCCTGCATCTCAGGAATGTTATCGGCGCACGGCTCGAATACCGCCGGACACCGAGGATGGAACGTGCATCCCGGCGGCGGGTTGATCGGCGACGGCACCTCGCCGCTCAGCACTATCTCCTCCCTGTCCACCCCCGGACGCGACGACAGCGACGCCGATATGAGCGCCCGCGTATACGGATGGTGCGGATTGTTGAACAACTCGGAGGAGTCCGCCTCCTCCACCATCTTGCCCAGGTACATCACACCCACCCTGTGGCTCATGTACCGCACAGTGGCAAGCTGGTGCGCTATCAGAAGGTAGCTCAGATTGTGGTCAATCTGGAGCTGTTTCAGCAGGTTCATTATCTGCGCCCGTATAGACACGTCCAGCGCCGACACAGGCTCGTCCAGCACGATCAGCTTCGGACGCAGCGCCAGCGCCCGCGCTATGGCAATGCGCTGCCTCTGGCCGCCGCTGAATTCGTGTGGGTAGCGGTGCGCGTGGCTGGGATGAAGCCCCACTTCTTCCAGCAGCGACAGTATCTGCTCCCTCAGTTCCCCCTTCGTCGGACTGCGGTGCGCCGTAATCGGCTCCGCGATGATAGACTCCACCCTCAACCGAGGATTCAGCGAACTCCACGGATCCTGGAACACCGCCTGGACCGACTCGCGGTACTCGTTCAGTTGCTCTGGCGTGAACTCGCTTATGTCCTGGCCCTGGAATGTGAGTCGTCCGTCAGTCAATTGCTCGACCAGAAGCACCAGCTTGGCAGTGGTCGTCTTGCCGCAGCC
>JAAXHY010000488.1 GCA_012270665.1 Dehalococcoidia bacterium | reverse complement strand
ATGCGCTCGTTGGCCTCGCTGTTGGGGTCCAGTGAGAATCTCAGCGTGCCGCGAATTTCCTCGTAGGGACCGACATCGCCCCATGATCTGCCATCGGCGAGTACTCGCCGGAATTTCACATCGAGTCCTGTTACTGGCATTGGTTCACCTCGCCTCTATTGGATAAGTCCGCTTTGAGCCGGAGCTTTCGTGGAAGACCGTCCTTCTTCGGCGGTCTTGGGTGTCATGTCGCGCTGCAACTTCTTTCTCATGATCCATGAAGCGACTATCAGGCAGACGGACAGGAATGTTACGGAAACTATGATTAGGACGGTCGCAGTGAAGAAGAACACTTCAGGGAACATGGCTATCAGGTAATCGCGCCTGGGGTCCAGCTGCCACAGGTCGTTGGTGAAGCTGATGAGGTGGAAGGCGAGGAATAGGCGGTCGAAACCTACGGTCATCGCCAGTCCGACGACGACGAGAAGCGCGACAGTGGCCCATCCTCCCCACCCTATCAGGCGCGCGAATGAGGGCGTGAATCGGCGTCCCCAGATGGCGAGTCCGCCGACCAGAACGGCAAGCAGGTAGAGGCCGGTGAGCTCAGAGACGCGATACACCCCCTTCACCAGCGCCTTTACGTCGCGCATGTGCAGGACCTCGCGCTCGTTGTAGAGATTCGGATACTGAATACCTCGCGCGACCACCCTCACCACGAGATATTCCTGGTCGTTATTGAAGTAGTCGCGTATCTGCTTTCCGGCGGATATTAGTTCGGCGCGTTCTATTCCGGTGCGTCTTGGAATGTCGTACTGGTCGAATCCGTAGGAATACAGCGGTGGGAAGTTGATGACCCAGCGCACGCTGACCGCGATTAGGAAAATGGGAACGAGCGCTATGAAGAGGATGGCAAGGAGTGTCTTGAACGGACGGGGTATTGTGGCGTCGGGTCTCATATAGGTTCACTGCTTTATGAGTGAGTGGCCAGACAGGGGCCTGCTGAACAAGCCGAGTACAATGACCTCAGCGAGGTCTGGTATCTCGCCGTCTCAGTTGATACCAGGGAATGCCCTCCCTTTCGATTATCATTGCGGCGGTGCCGTTGATGTCGTTTCCAACCACGACGGCGTGAGACTGTTTTCCCGTAAGTTCTCTCAGAAAGCCGGCATTGCGAATAGTGCGGTCAACGTCATTGCTGCCGACTGTGTTTGAGACTTCCGCGGTAATGTAGTGGTCTTCACCGCTTCCATCTTTGGCGCGCACCACCAAGTCGGCTTCGAGGAAACTCATCCTAGCCTCATCGGGAACAACATCGGGCTTGGAACGAAGCATGTCAATGAGGTCTTGAGATGTAAGCGCAGCCTCGTGTCTCAAGTCTTCTGAAATAGCAAAAACAATCATCTCGGGATTGCGGAGCGCTGCCGCTATCGCGTTGGATCCTTTCAGTTCGCCTACATCGTCCTGGATTATCTTGACTGTGGCTTGGAGCTCGGTCACCGCGACTCGGAGTTCCCTCACATTTCCTCGAGTCTCCTTCTGCCCATCCTGTAGTTCGGCTATCGAGGCGTCGGTTGCGTCGTTGCGCGCGCGTGTCTCCGCAGCGAACTCATCGAATTT
>JAAXHY010000451.1 GCA_012270665.1 Dehalococcoidia bacterium | reverse complement strand
TCTTCCCCCTCGGGGGGAAGAGGTTCCGCCCTCACCCGTCGAGGGAGAGGGGGTTTGCGGAACGCCTACGCCTGTTCCCGCAGGCTGCTGGCGGGATGGACCGTCACAGTGTCCCGGACGGACCTCGCGCCCATGTTCCTAGTGACCGCGAAGTAGGTACCTACCAATATTAGCAGAGACAGCAGCGTCAGCACCCAGAGGGGCCAGCCGTAGAACAGCACGACCCCCGTGACCACGATGTTGGCGAAAGAGAGCGGCACCAGCACCTTCCAGCCGAAGGCCATTAGCTGGTCGATACGCAGGCGCGGGTAGGTGCCCCTGACCCAGAATATGAACAGGATGACGGCGTAGCACTTGACCATGAACCAAGAGACCGACAGCGCCGAGTGGAGCGCCCCGTCGAAGGGCATCTCCGGCCAGCGCCAGCCGCCCAGGAACAGCAGCGTCGTCAGCGCGGCGACCGTGAAGGTGTTGACGTACTCGGCCAGGAAGAAGATGGCCCAGTGCGCGCCGCTGTACTCGACGAACGGCCCTCCCACGACTTCCGACTCGGCGTGATGTATGTCGAAGGGGGTGCGGCCAAGCTCGGCAAGCCCTGCCGTCAAGAACAGGAACAGTCCAAGGGGCTGGACTAGTGCGTATCCGTAGTTCGCCTGCCCATCCACCACGACGGTGAGGTCGAGGGACTGCGCCAGCATAGCAACGCCGAGTATCGCCATGATGAAGGGTATCTCGTAGCTGACAAGCTGTCCCGCCGCCCGCAGGCCGCCCAGGATCGCGTACTTGTTAGCCGATCCCCAGCCCGCCATTATCAGCCCCATCACCGACAGCACCGATATGGCTGTTATGTAAAAGAGCCCCAGGTCCAGGTTCCGCAACACGAGGTCACGGGCCACCGGGAGCGTGACCCACAGCAGCAGGGAAGGGATGAATACCGCCACGGGCGCTATCCAGTAGATCCGACGGTCCGCCCAGGATGGCAGGATGTCCTCCTTGGTGAACAGCTTTATGCCGTCGGCTATGGGCTGGAGAGTGCCATGAAACCCGACGCGCATAGGCCCCATCCGCATCTGGATCCTGGCGAGCGCCTTTCGTTCAGCCCATGTCAGGACGAGCACGATGAGCGACAGGAAGGTCAGCAGCGCGACGCCGCCGAGAGTATAGAGGGCAATCTGGGACAAGCTCAACGATCCACCTCGCCCAGAACTATATCAATCGAGCCGAGAATGAGCACCGCGTCCGCGATGTATGCGTCCCTCAGCATCGCCTGGAGGGCCTGCAAGTTGCAGAACGACGGCGCGCGCGCCTTCACCCTGTACGGCTTGTCGCTTCCGTCGCTCACCAGGAAGACGCCGAAGTCGCCGCGCGGCGACTCCGTGCGTATATACACCTCGCCCTTCGGCGGTCTCGCGATACGGCGCACGTTAGCCGCTATCTCACCACCGGGTATATCGCGCATCGCCTGCCTTATGATGCTCAGCGACTGCCGCATCTCCTCGACCCGGACGTAGTAGCGGTCCCAGCAGTCACCCTGCGTTCCCACGGGTATGCCGAAGTCGAACCTGTCATAGATAGAGTACGGCTCAGACACCCGAACATCCTCCGGCACGCCGCAGGCCCTTAGCGGAGGTCCCGTGACGCCGAAGTCAATCGCCTCTTCCGCCGATATTGCTCCTATGCCCTTCGTCCTCGCCAGGAACATCTCGTTCTGGCTGAGGAGTTCGTCGCACTCCTCGACGCCGCGTTCGAGCTGATCCAGCAGCGTGTTCATTCTGAGTTCGAAATCGTCGGGCAGGTCTTCATTGACCCCACCTATGCGAATATAGTTGTGCATCATCCGCGCGCCGGTCACGGACTCGAACAGCGCCTGAATACGCTCCCGCTCTCGAAACCCGTACAGAATGGGTGTCATCGCGCCCGCGTCCAGCCCGTACACCCCGTAGAACATCATGTGGCTGGCGATGCGGTTGAGCTCGCACAGGATTACGCGGATGTACTCCGCGCGCTCCGGAACTTCCACTTCCATCAACTTTTCCACCGCCATGCAGATGGCAAGCTCGCCGTTCAGGTTCGCAACGTAGTCCAGCCGGTCGAACAGCGTGATGATCTGCGCGTACTGCTCGCCCTCGCACAGTTTCTCAGAACCACGATGCAGATATCCAATGTGCGACTCCGAGCGAGCTATCTTCTCACCGTCCACCCAGATCACAAGCCGAAACACCCCGTGCGTCGAGGGATGCTGCGGCCCCATGTTCACCATCAGGTCAATCGCGTCGCCGCGCTCTGAAACTTGCTCTTGTATCTGCATCGTTAGTCAGCGGTCAGCAATTGGTTCTCAGATAAGCCTCTATCTCGTCCCGGATCGCCCTGACACTGGGTTGGCGGCAGGCGATGACACGTTCATCCGGGCCTTCATGCTTGTGATGCGGAAAGTATGGCAATTCGGGATAATGCGAGGAATTATCATATCGGAAGATGCACACTCCCTCATGAGTCATGTAGTGAAACGAATAAGATATCCATGGCGGTGCGTCGTCCATGAGTCTCATTCTCAGACTTACTTCCAAGCGACTGGCGTCCCAGAATCCGAATGAGACTTCAATTCTGGCACACTCTCCATTTCTAGGAACGATGACAGGGCCTCTTAAGATTTCGACGACAAGACCGGAACTGAGGAATACATTCAACAGGCCCTCGATGTAGCGTTCTAATCGAGGATTCAGTCTCTATTCTCCAATTTCAGGCTCACCATACCGAAGTCCGCAGCCGCGTCGTAGTACCAGACCCAGTCCATGAACTCAAGGTTCTCCTCCTCGAACTGGCAGCTATTGTATTTTGTAATGAACTCCTTGGAAGTCATGCCGTACTTAGCCTCGAACTCGGCTAACTTCCGAGCGACATCTTCCTTGGACTCGTGAATGACCTCTATCTCGTAGCCATTGGCCGTCTTTATCTTGTAGCGCTCTATCATGTCTCACCTGCTTGGTATGGGCGTCATGGTTGGCTGCGCGCTCCGTACATTCTACCACTCGTCATAATCATGAAACGGGAAACTCTTGCGCCCCGGGTATCCCTCGAAGCCCTCGTAAAGCAACAGAGGAACGAGGTTCGGATGTCCATCGAACCTCACGCCGAACAAATCGTTGCCCTCGCGCTCGTACCAGTCCGCGCCGGCCCACACGCCGGCGACTGTCGGAACGACCGGAGAGTCCTCCGGCAGACGTGTCTTGACCACCATCTTGTGCCGGATGTCCAGCGAGTAGAGGTGGTAGTTGATCTCGAACTCTCCCGAACTCTCCACATAGTCAACTACGGATAGACACCGAAGGTAGTCGAACTTCAGGCGCGGGTCGCCCTTGCATATGGAACATACTGCGGGAACGTCGTCAGGTCTGACGGTCAGCGTTACCTCGTCCACTTCGGCGCCGACCTGTACGGCGAATCCAGCGACTTCGGGGCCGAATATCTCCTTGACAAGCGACGCGAGATTCTCCCCCGCCGCATCCAGGGCGACCGGAGCTTCGGGAATGCGCGGCTCCCGTCTAGCCCGCCTCGCCACTCTGAGCCGCGTCCTTCTGGATCTTTTCCTGGAGCTGCATTATCCCGTGCATCAGCGCCTCGGGACGCGGCGGGCATCCAGGTACGTAAACATCAACCGGAATGAGATGGTCCACGCCCATCACGACCGAGTACGAGCGGTAGTATGGCCCGCCATTGGTCGCGCAACTTCCCATGGCGATGACCCATTTCGGATCGGGCATCTGCTCGTA
>JAAXHY010000141.1 GCA_012270665.1 Dehalococcoidia bacterium | reverse complement strand
AGCAGTCATCAGTCACCTCTCTACAAACCAGTACCCAGAATCTTATAGGGGGTTAGGAAGTGAAAAGTAAGTTTGGGTTCATACCCATCGTTTTACCAGTACTAGTCATGGTCCTGATAATAGGGCTGATCAATATGACGGGACCGCAGGGCGCGCAGGCGCAGACTCCGCCGACAGTGAATGTTACGTTCACGGTCTTAGGATCAGACGGCATGAATCTTGATAACGGCATCAGGTTCGCTGATGAGAACGACGCATTTGGCGTCCCTTCGGGAGATCTAAGTAATGGAAATAAGATCGTTGGCACGGCACAAACTAGGGTCATAGAATTGGCGGAGGTAGGCACTGAGGTTACCTACAACCTCACTCCTGGCCTCGTTTTCAGTTCGGACGCCGAACAGGTGAGGATAACTCACGACACTAAAAATAGCGTGGCAAGCGTAACCGTCAACGAGATAGATATTCCAGAGGGTACTGTCGGTGTGCGTATTGGGCTCAAACCCGGAGGCCATCAGATCAGGATTGTCGGGGAAGACCGAGCTATTCCTGATGCTGAAACGCTGTACCTTCTCGGATACACCAGAGAGATAAGCGGGCCGCCCGAACTGCAGTCCAGCGATCTTCAGGGCGAAGAGTATTACTTCCAGGCTGACGTCGCGATATGCGGCGAATCCCCGTGTCCGGAAATTGACGGCGAGCCTGGCCCAGTGACCGATTTTCCTCTGTTCCCACCCATCAAGTCGGGAACCGGCAACGGCAGCCCGACATATTCCCTGGTTGGAATTGGCGTAAATGGAGCGGATAAGGACCTTCCGGGCGGTATTACATTCAGGCCCCCCTCTGACCATGTAGATGGTAGTGGCCCAGATCTCACCCCAAGTGGTGATGAGTATGATGGATTTGGGTACTTGGAAGGCACGCCAACGCTGCATGCCAGCAGGTCTCAGGACGTGCATACGATGGAATACAGGGTTGTGGACGGTGACGGTGACACTTCCGACGCCGACATGGTCGCGATTCGTTTCACGATCACTGTTGGCCGCGACCCTGACCCCACTCCCAGTCCGGGAATGGATGAGGAGCCTGACGAGCCAGGCCCAGGCCAGCCTAAGAACATCGAAATCCTGTACACGCCCGTAAGTGAGGGTGTGGGCACGGACGAGATGAGCGTGACGCTGGTTGCGGCGGACGGAACAAAAGACTTCAGGCGGAACGTTCACAGCTACAGAGCGTCGGTGCCGCATGATGTGACAGAGGCGGTCCTGAGAGTTACTGTGGACAGTGCCTCCACGACGGCCTCCGCGAACGAAGTTCTGGTGGATGTAATCGAAAATGACACCACAAATTGCGCAGGCGCGGATCCTTGCTACAGGTGGGCGCCGAGAAAGATAGACGCGGAAGTGGCGAATGAGTATGTGATCCTGGTCACGAGCGAGGATGAGGACGGAAATGATGTGACCGGCACATACGAGGTTGATATCCGGCGTCTGTCGGATACGAAGCCCGAATTCGCGCCCGCCGATAGCGGCGCGATAAACCTGCACTACTACAGCGGGATGTTGGTCAGCGACGCCGCCGCCGGTGATTTGCCTGCGGTCAAGCTGCCGCTGGCGGCGGAGAACACCGGAAACGGCGCCACGACGACACTGGTATATACCCTTGAGGACAAAAACGAGCTTTCCAGAGGGACTGGACTGGGGAGCAACCTGTTCTTGGGGCTGACGTATAGTGGCGGCAACGACGCCGACGCCGACACCACTACGCCGCCGACGAACGATCCCATGCCGATGCTGGCAGGCCTAGTTCGTCCAGACCTCACCGGCGCGCGTGACGCGGACGTTTCGAGCGTGTTCGCGAAGTACACGGTGCGCGACAGAGACCTCAACCGCGCCGCGGGCGACGAATCCAGCATAGACGTAAACATTCATGTGTACAGGGACGTCACGATAAGTGACTACACTGTGGGTAGCGTGAATGTAGACGACCTCGACATCTCGACTAAGGAGTTCGATCCGTCCGAGGGCTACACGGAACAGTCGTATCGCTTCGACGACGCCGATATAAGCAGCTATACGCACTACGTGTCGCACACACTGGAGACGACCACGTTTAACGTGACGAAGCATTCGACTGATGCCGAAGTCACCGTCACGCCTCCGGGCGGCGACGCGACGAGCAAGTTGCCTGTGGAATTGGACCTAGCAGTTGGCGATAACCTGGTAACGGTAGAGGTCACGAACGGCGCGGTGAAGGCCACGCACGTGATCAATATCAGGCGGCCCGGATTGACCGCGAACAGCCTGACGGTGTCCTATTACGAGGACGACGCGGGATTCCTGTACGCAACGGGTGACGCCATGGCCGCGGTCGAGTTGTCGCCTGACTTCGATCATGAGAACCACGGTCCATATTCGGGCAAAGTGCCGACGGACGTAAACAGTCTCCGTGTGGGCGCTGAACCGAAGGTCGAGGGCGCCGAGGTTGCGGTGAACGACTTCAAGGTAAACGGGGAGTCCGGATTCCGCGTGGTGGACCTGGCCTACGGCAACAACAGGATAGAGGTCGCGATAGTAGATGGTCCGAAGAGCGCCACCTACCTGCTAGACATAGAGCGCGAGGCTAACACCAGCCCCGAGTTCACCAGCGTGCAGATCGACATTCCGCCGCTGAAGGCCGATATGGAGATGTCCGTCGTAATGCTGCCTCTCGCTATGGGCGGCAACGGCGACCTGACGTACTCGCTCACCGAGGATGAGTTGCCTCCGGGAGTGATCTTCACTGTCTCGGAGGATGACGACGGAATGACTGTCGTGACGCTCTCCGGTAAGCCTGTTCTGGACGAGGGCTTCGAGTCCGACTTCGACATGGTGTACACGGTAACGGACTCCGATTCTCACACCGCGAACGACCAGGATGAACTCGAGTTCACGCTCAGGGTAACTCACGGCGAAGTGGCCGATCCGTCCGATCCGTCCGATCCGTCCGATCCGGACGCGGGTGGCTACCCGGCGGGCGAGGGGCCGGCGACACTGCACGACATCGAGGTTACTTACACCCAGATGCGTAACGAGGTCTCGGTGGAGAGGATGGCGACGCTGGTGCCTGAGTTCGACCCGCAAACGGCGGACTACAACGTCATAGTTCCTCATGACAACACCGGCGTGAACGTGAAGGTCACACGGACCGAGCGAGACGCCAAGGTAACTATCAACAATACGAGAATTGATCGAGGAGAGAAGACGATCCTGCCGCCGGCCGCGACGATCAATGTGAGCCACGGCGCGGCGAGCATGGTGTACACGCTCTCTATCAACGAGGGTACGGACGACACACCGTCCTTCACGAGTACGCAGGGTGACCTAACCTTCCCGATAGGCGATACGATCAATCCTGTGGAACTGCCGGACGCGATCGGAGGCAACGGAGACATCACGTATAGTCTGGGCGACAAGCAGCAGCAGATCATTCCTGACGGATTGAACTTCAACGCGAACACGCGGATGCTGACAGGCAGGCCCAGGCTGCGTGACGACGCCTACAGGACCACGTACCAGATGGTTTACAAGGCGACGGACGACGACGGAAGCGCGACGACGAACGACTTCCTGATCACGATCTGCGATCCGAACTCGGACAAGGTCGGCGACGACTGCAAGGCGACGGTTATCACGCCCGGACCGACGAAGACTGAAACACTCACCGAGTGGCGCAGCGACGACGGGACATCGGCGACACTGACGTGGACGCCGGACATGATGAACGGTAGCGCGGCATCTTACCAGTACGTCTTCTCGGTGGCGAAGGTTGCGGGTACGCCCGTGAACGGAGTGGACGGACTGGAACTGGATACCTTCAAGTACGAACCCACCATAACGGATGGCGACACCTATATGGTGGAACTCACCGGACTTATGGCGGACAGGGACTATGTCTATGGCGTAATCGCGCTGTTCGGCGGTCCTGGAAACTGGTCATGGGGCATGTGGGAGATCGCCAACTACACTCCATAGTGAAATCCCCGTAAGGGTTTGAAGTAATCGGTGTGTGGGCTAGCCTGACATTCGATGAAACGAATGAAAGGCAGTCCACACACAGACGGCATGAAGCGCATAGAGAACTTTTAAGGGGACTCAACCCATGATAAGCAGACACAAGAATCTAATCCAACTGGGGACGTTGGTGATGGTTATTGGGTTTATAGCCGCGACTTTGATGGTAACTTCCGGTCGCGATTTGTTCGCCCAAGATCCACCGCTGCCGCCTTCTCCTTTTGACACTGCAACTTCAATTCCCACAGTTGATCCTGCGCCGCCTGTGCCAAGCCATCCGTTTGAAGCTCAGCTGACGGCGACTGCTGTGGCCATTGAATCGACTGCGACAGCCGAAGCGAATGACGCCGCGACTGCTGTGGCCATTGAATCGACTGCGACAGCCGAAGCGAATGACG
>JAAXHY010000197.1 GCA_012270665.1 Dehalococcoidia bacterium | reverse complement strand
AAACGCCTACTGGATCCAGACCGATTCCTTCGAGTCTCTCTCAGTGGATATCCCGAGGATAGGCGCCGGCTCGTCAATGTTGCCCACTATCGCCCTGTCAGCGGGCTGGAACTTCGTGCCAGTGGTTGACGTAAGCGGTGAATTGAGCGATGGCGACGCGGTATCTGCCAAGGGTTACTTCAGCGGCGTGGACGTGAATAGCGTGTACACCTTCGACACCCAGATGGGTATGTGGGAAAGCGTAGATCTGACCGAGGGCACGCTCATGGTCGGCTCTGGCTACTGGGTCCATGCAACTGAGGACGGCGTGGTCGCCCCGTAACTCCACATCACGATCTGCCATAATCAGTAGAGACTAGTTAGCAGACATCCCTCCCCAAGTTGGGGAGGGATGTTCTTTTGTCCATTCTCCCAATCTCTGTGATTCGGCATCCGTGCTAAAATGAGGGAACAAACCAAATCGGAACCACTCTGGCTGCGTCTGCTCATCTGGCTGACCCGGCCTTCGGCCGAGCCCAGAGAGACGTTGTTAGCCGTAAGCAAAAAATGGCTGCCCTTCTGCGCCGGGATGATAGTCGTATTGACATTCGGATGGACGTGGATAACATACGGACACATAGTCGAGGCTGGTGAACATCATGGCCTTAGACAAGTGACAGTCGCCGTCGTAAACGAGACAGGCAAGGCAGCCGCGCTGATTGTACTGTACACTGTCTCCATCACATATACTCTGGACATAGTGGGAGGAATACTAATGGTCACCGCGCGTTACCTTACCGAGAAGTTTATCGAACCGCTCAGAGATCAGTACCGAAAGGAAGGCCGTGAGGAAGCGAATCGCAAGTGGTCGGACTGGAACAACCGCCGCATGAAGGCCGAAGACGAAGGCATACCGTTCGACGAGCCGCCGCCTGCGTCGCCGAACTGGAGGAACGATAATGGTCACCGCTAGGTACCTAACCGAAAAGTTCGTCGAACCGCTCTCGTCTTCTAAATGAAGGCAGCGTTTCCTTTTAGGTGGAGTACTAGTCCCTCATAGCAGTTAGATACCCGCCGCCAGCTTTAGAAAGCGTGCATCCCTACCCGATAGCGTAGGTTCAACCACCAAGGGGGAAACGCTACCGAAATGAATCAATCCCTTAAACCGCCCCCGTCGTACTCTGTATAATAACGGGTGGTTTCAATCATTCTGAGTATGCCGGGGGCCGATGAGAAAAGCGTCTGACAACACACCATCGAACGATAACGCCATGCCTCGCTTGACGGCATTCGCATTCCTTACCGCTCTGGTCATCGCGCTCGCGGTCGCCTTATTCCCTGCCCGGACCTTCGCTCAAGGCGGCCCTCCGCCCGGCGGCATCATCTACTTTGGGAGCGCGTCCGTAAACGGAGAACCTGTGCCGGACGGACACGCCATAATCGCCAGAGTGGGTGATTACGAATCGAAGCCAGTCATCGTGGCTCAGGGAAGGTACGAATCCCTGTCCGTGGCGGCGGATGTCTCTCTTACAGGACATACCATCTCTTTCTTCCTCGGCGATGTCCCGGCGGGCCAGACTGACACATACCAGCCCGGTGGAATTCCGATCATAGAGACTGGCTTCGATCTCACATTTTCGGCTCTTCCCGTACCGACTCCTGCGCCAACTCCCATTCCCGCCGATACTCCTACACCCACTCCGACACAGCCTCCCGCCCCGGTACAAGTACCTGATCCAACGCCAGTGTCTGCGGAGCCGATGGTGTTCGTATCCGGTCTTGTTTTCATACACGGAGTTCATCAGATGCCCGCCGACTCTATACTCGTCGCCCGGATAGGTGACAGCTACCAGTCCGAACCCGCCGCCGCAATCGCCACCGACGGCACATACGGCGGCCTGGTGGTTGATCCTGGAGACACCAGTTTCGAGGGCAGCGAGATACGCTTCTTCTTGAACGGCATCCCCGCGCGCACCACCTCTGCTTTCAAGAACGGTCAGGTGGTACGCACTTTCGACATTCTGTTCACGGATTACCCCACTCCCCTTCCAACTCACACTCCGGTTCCCACAAATACGCCCATAACCACACCTACGAATACACCCGTACCGACACCCACGAATACACCCGTACCAACGCCGACACATACTCCCCTGCCGCCTACCTCGACTCCGGCGCCAACGCAGACGCCCATACCGACGCCTGTCCCGACCAACACACCCATCCCGCCGACAAGCGCTCCGGTTCCCACACCTGTTCCGGCATCTGCGCAGTCCGAGCCGACGCCCACAGCCATCGCTCCTACTGAAGAGGCGGGAGGCTGCTTCTCGGCGACACAAGTATCCCCACTGACGGGCGTGGCCAACGTGCTGCTCATGATAGCGCCGCTTGGACTCATCTTCGGCCTCAGAAGCGCGCGCCGCAGAGAGCGCTGATTACCGAAAACCAAACCCGATATCTAACACCCGGCCTTCCAATATGGTATTATTGTGAAGGATTTTTCTAACCGAAAGGGCATGTCTTGCCTCCAATAAGCGCCCAGGACAAAGAGCGGATTATTGACGCGATAAATCACCAGCGCCGCCCTACTGTAACGGTCCTCTCGTCACTCCTGGCCGTACAGGACGAGTTAGGCTACATACCGGATGAAGCCATCGAGGAAGTAGCCTCGCTGAACTCCACCACAATCAATGAGGTCTGGGGGGTAGCATCCTTCTACACCAACTTCAGGTTCACCCCGCCCGGCAGACACAACGTGGAGATCTGCTGGGGACCCACATGCCACCTGAAAGGCGCGGCGCGCATACTGAAGCGGGTGATGGATCAACTCGGTCTGGAGGACGAAGGAGAGACCGCCGACAACAACATATCCTTCAAGTTCAACACCTGCCTGGGTGCCTGCTCCACCGCTCCGGTCATGAGCATAGACCACCACCTGGTAGGACGACTGACACCGGAATCCGCGTCCGAGCGGGTAGGAAGCCTTCTGAATGACGAGTCCTGATACACACCGCCAATAAGTAAGCCCTGTTCGTGAGCAATGCCCACATACGAAGAAATCAAACAGACTGCCGAAGAGCGCTGGAAGGACCTTACTGAGGGTTCCGATCCCTGGATCAGGGTCGGCGCCGCCATGTGCGGACACTCCGCGGGCGCGTTTGAGGTGATTGACGCGCTCAGGAACGAACTCGAAACCCGGGACATAGCCGCGCGAATAGATGAAGTCGGCTGCCTTGGCATCTGCTATGCCGAGCCTCTGGTTGACATACTCCTCCCCGGAACCGGGTCGAGGCTGTTCTTCCACAACGTCGCTCCCGACGATGTTTCCTCGATAGTAGGGTCGTATATTGCCGAAGGTGAATTGCCCGCCGACAAGATTTTCGGTTATCTGGGAGAAGACTCGATAGACGGCGCTCCCGACCTCAGCGAGGTTCCCGGTATAGCGAGACAGCAGCGCATAGCGCTCAGAAATGCGGGAAATACCGCTCCTGACGACATATACCAGTACATCGCCAACGGCGGATACGCGGGACTGCACAAGGCTCTAACACAGATGGAGCCCGACGACGTAATCAAGGAAATGACCGATTCCGGTCTTCGTGGACGGGGCGGGGCGGCCTTCCCCACCGGCATCAAGTGGAGCTTCATGGTACGCTCCCCCGGACCCAAGAAGTACATGCTCTGCAACTGCGAAGAGGGCGATCCGGGCGCGTACAACGACAAGGGCATCCTCGAAAGCGACCCGCATACCCTTCTCGAAGGGCTAATGATCGGAGGATACGCGACGCGAGCCTCCAACGGCATCGTCTTCATACGGCACGGTCATGACGGACCGATCGAGCGTACCGAAGAGGCAATAAGGCAGGCGTACGAAGTTGGTCTCCTTGGAGAGAACATCTTCGGCACAGGCTTCAGCTTCGACATCGAGGTCGCGCTGACGGGGGAGTCCTACGTAGCGGGCGAAGAGACCGCCCTGATGGAAGCCATCGAGGGCAAGCGCTCTCAGCCAAGATTCCGCCCCCCCTTCCCTGCCGCCTATGGCGTCTGGGGCTACCCATCAACGATAAACAACGTCAAGACCTACTCATACGCCCCTGAGATAATCTCGCGCGGCGCGGAGTGGTTCAGTTCGATAGGCGTCAATCGCAGCACGGGCACGGCCATCATCTGTCTCAACGGAAACGTCGAATACCCTGGCCTGTATGAAGTGCCAATGGGTCTCACGCTTGGCGAAGTGGTGAACGACATAGGCGGCGGAGTCCCAGACGGCAAAGAACTCAAGCTGCTCCAGACCGGTGGTCCTCTGGGGGGTGTCCTGAGCGCGGAGAGTATGTCCATACACATAGACTTCGACGAGATGCGCGATGCCGGGGCTATCCTTGGTTCCGGTGGAATCATCGTCGGCGACGAGGACGTATGCGCGGTTGACCTGACGCGGGTGCTGGTCGCCTTCTGCCAGTTCGAGTCCTG
>JAAXHY010000243.1 GCA_012270665.1 Dehalococcoidia bacterium | reverse complement strand
TCGAAACCCACCCAGATGTCGTTGAGCACTGGGGCGAAGGACTTGTCCCACTCGAGGAAACGGCCCACTGAGGCTTCCACGTCCTCGGGCAGTACCTGAGAGCCGTCGTGCCAGATCAGGTCGTCGCGGAGCGTGAAGGTGTAGGTATCGCCGTCGGCCTCCCAGCTATCGGCCATGTCGGGCTGGATGAAGCCCTGCGCGTCCCACTGGGCTAGTGATTCCCAGAAGTGCCAGGAGACGCCTCTTCCGATGGCCGTGCCGGACGTCATGGAGTCGAGGTTGGGCACAGTGCCCTGGGGCACCCAGACGAGCTTGCCGCCGAACCTGTCTTCGGAGAAGATGTTAGAGTCGGCGTCCGACACGGGCACCATTCTGGATGCAGGCGCGGTGGACGGGATTATCGGTTCGGGCGCCGCTGGAGCGCCGGGCGGCGCTTCCGCCGCGGGCGCTGCGGGAGCGGGTTGAGCCGGGGCTTGTGGCTGCATAGCGGGCGCGGCTGGGGCAGCGGCGGCCGGAGCGGCCGGAGCGGCGGCCGCCGGAGCGGCGGGCTGTTCGGGCACCGCGGTCTCACTGCTGCACGCTATCGTCAGCATGGCCACAACAACTGCCGCTATCGGCAGAAGGTACTTAAGACGTGTCATTTATTCCTCCATTTCCCCCTGTGATACGGAATAACGTTCAATTTGTGCAACGATAAACAATTGGCGCGGGAACAGTCAACCGAAATGACAACGGTTTACCAGACTGACTGGATGCTGGGGGATTCGGAGAGTGCGCTGTCCCACTACCCCGCTTCTGCGAAAGTCAGAAGGCGCCTGGGATTCTCGACCATGATTCGGTGGATATCGGACTCCGAAACTCCGAGCGTCTCGATGTATGGCAGGAAAGTCTCCTGGATATAGGTGTATCCGGCGCCTCCGTACTTCTTGAGGTGCATCTTCCAGCACACATCCTGGGAAAGCAGGATGCGGTCGGCGTGCCCCGCCTCTATCATCTTCGGGATGGCGGTCGCGACGATGTGGTCTCGGCCCGTCTCGGTGGTCCTGACGACGCCGAGCGTATCGAACTGGATGCAGATTCCCCTTTCGAGCAGGCTCACCATAAACGGCACGTCGTCGGCCATGTGGTCTGAGTGTCCGAGGACGACGCGGGTCAGGTCGGCGCCCTCTTCTTCCACTATGTCCAAGACTTTGCGCTTCTCGTCCTTGCGCGGCGGGGAGTGGAAGGAGATAGCGGCTCCGGTGGCGATGCTGGCGCGCGCGGCTGCGCGGATATTCTTGTCCTCGTTGGGCGTTATGGGGTCGCCGTTGACGCCTATCTCGCCGATGATGCCGGAGCGGACGCCTGTACCCGGTATGCCGACGGTGAGGTCGCGGACTATCTCATCGGTGAGCGACTCGATAGCGCGGTCGTCCATGTCCTCGGGGTGGAAGAGCTTCTGGTACCAGCCGGAGCCGAGGACTATGTTGACGCCTGTAGCCTCGGAGGCGCGGACTATGGCCGGAACGTCTCTCTTGAGTCCCCTGCTGGTGACATCTACGAGCGTCCCGCCGCCAAGCCTGGTGAAGTCGGAGATCTCGGCTATGGCGTCGGACTCGCTGGAGAGGAGGTAGTTGTCCACGATGGGAAGCGCGCGCCGGGCGAGGTGAAGGTTGGAGAGTTGCAGCGGCGCGAACCAAGTGTCAAGCTGGGTGGCTGTGGAGTCAGGGTCGGGCCAATGGTTCTTGCGTAGGTCGAGGTAGAGGTGCTCGTGCATGAGCGTGAAGCCGAGCCGGTCCGGCTCGATAGGGCCTGCTACGGTCATGGCTTTTCCGGTCATGCTGGTCATGGGCGCTCCGATTAGAGGCGGTGAATCGTAGATCGTAGCGCGTATTGTAGCACGGAGTGCGTTTACCTTCCCCTAATCTCCTCGATACAGTCGTCGGTATTCCCACCGCGACCGAGGATGCCATAAACGCGCTCTACCGGGTGTTGGGCAGTCGTTCGCTTCTGAATGAGAAGTCCTTTATCTGTGGGGGTGATCTCAACTTCCACGTTGTGGCGCATTCCGAAACGCTCTCTGAGATGCTTTGGAATGGTGATTTGGCCGCACTTGGATATTCGCATAAGGGCTCCAGTAAAAGGGATGGAATTTTTAGAATCACACCCACTGTAGCAAAGAGGATGCGGTCTGCCTAAGCCCCGAGATGGCAAAACGCTTGCCTGTTTCAGGGAAGTCGTACTTTGAACTGGG
>JAAXHY010000349.1 GCA_012270665.1 Dehalococcoidia bacterium | reverse complement strand
CTAATGTACGGGACACGGATTTCGATGTCCATCGGTCTGGTGGGCGTGGCGATAAGCCTGTTCCTGGGAATACTGATGGGCGGGCTGTCAGGATTCAAGGGCGGCTGGACGGACTCGATCATCCAGCGTCTCATCGAGTTCCTGCGCGCGATGCCGACTATTCCGGTCTGGCTTGCGCTGGGAGCGGCGGTTCCCCAGGACTGGTCGGTCGTAAAGGTGTATTTCGCCATCTCGGTGATAATATCGCTGATTGGCTGGACGACCCTGGCGCGCGAGGTCAGGGGCAGGTTCCTCGCCATGCGCGAGGAGGACTTCGTTATGGCGGCGCAGCTCTACGGTTCCGGTCAGTTGAGGGTGATCTTCCGACATATGCTTCCGTCTTTCATGAGCCACATCATCGCCACGACCACGCTGGCGATACCCGCCATCATAATCGCGGAGACTGCGCTCAGCTTTCTCGGGCTTGGACTGAGGCAGCCAGCGATAAGCTGGGGCGTGCTTCTGTTCGAGGCGCAGAATCTCCAGGCGGTGGCGAACGCGCCATGGCTGCTGACGCCGGGGCTCTTCGTCATCTTCGCGGTACTCACGCTCAATTTCATGGGCGACGGCTTGAGAGACGCAGCGGATCCTTACTCCGTCCAAAGGTAAGGTCAGCCGGCGCTGAACGTCCACTTCGACGCCATACAGGATTAGAGTGTCGCGTACACGGGTAGGATTGTGCAATTTCATCGGCATTGGATATAATATCGCGCAGTCCGAAATAGCAGGGAGTTTCAGAAAATGCCCCAGTCTCTTGCGTTCTTCCGTGGAAATATAGTCCCCATCGAAGATGCGCGCGTGAGCGTAATGACACACGCCCTGCACTATGGAACGGCGGTGTTCGAGGGGATACGCGGAAACTGGAACGAGGACGATGGCAAGCTCTATGTGTTCCGCATGGCGGAGCACTACGACCGCCTTCTCCAGGGATGCCGAATGATGCTGATGGATATCCCCTACGACACCGAGGATTTGTGCAGCATTACGATAGAGTTGCTCCAGAGCTGCGGCTACAAGCAGGACCTGTACATAAGGCCGCTGGCCTACAAGAGCCAGGAACTCGTAGCAAACCTGAAGCTGCAGGAACTGGACAGCGACTTCACGCTGATTGCCGTGCCGTTCGGGGCCTATATAGAGGCCGAAGGGGCGATACACTGCACGACATCTTCCTGGCGTCGCATAGACGATACGATAATCCCTCCACGGGTGAAGATCAGCGGGCACTACGTGAACTCCATATTGGCAAAGACCGAAGCCACACTCGCGGGATTCGACGAGGCGATAATGCTGACGCCGGACGGGGATGTGTCGGAAGGATCGGGAGAGAACCTGTTCCTGGTGAGCAACGGCCAGATATTCACGCCGCCGGTCTCGGACAACAACCTTACGGGCATCACGCGCGATTCGGCGATCACGCTGGCGCGCGAAGAGCTTGGCATAGATGTGGTGGAGCGCAAGATACGCCGGAGCGAACTCTACCTGGCAGACGAGGTTTTCCTGACCGGGACAGCGGCGCACATCACTCCGGTAGGCTCACTTGACAGGCGACCCATCGGCGACGGAGAGGTGGGACCGATTACTCAGAGCATCCTGGACACGTATGTCGGTTTGATCAAAGGCGCCAATCCCAAGTACAAGGACTGGTGCACCGAAATCCCGATGGAGTAGCGATCACTCCTTGTTGCAAGCAGACCGTTCTGAAATTCGGGTACGCCGGGCATGATTAACTTTACTGCCGACTACTGCATGGCGGTCTTCATATCCTCAATCGGAGTATTGCAGTTCGCGTTTTCACTCGGAGGGCTTAGAGGGCTGCTGTTCTTCAAGTCCGCTCTCGTCGCCAGGACGATCGGGCTCGCAACGGCTATACTCGGATTCGCCCTGTTCTTTGGAACCGGAACTCGGAACATCAACGACTATGAGGGTGGTCTGGACGCGCCGGACCAGGCGCTTTTCTTCTCACTAAGCGCGCTCGCGGCATTCGTGACGACGCTGGTCGTGTCTTCTCTGGCCAACCGGAGAATGAGAGGCGCGGGGTTCGACATGGACGCCGGACTCGACGCTCTCCAAGACAGCAACTACGCGAGCGCACTGGTTCGCAGCTTAATGTACTGGCGTCGCAATTGGCGAACCCAGACGAAACGCTATTTCTTTGGCTAAACGGTCTCGTCGGCGCTATGCCGATTGTGGACGGAGCGGCTCAGACAGCGGCGAGCGACTACCTTGCGCCCGCGACTCTGGCCTTCGCTTTGATGGCGCTGTGGTTCGGGGAGATGGACGCGAAGGTTCGTCTTCGACAGCAGGTTGGGGTGTTCGTCGCGCTGTCCTCGATGGGCTTGTCGGGGCTGGCGGTGTTCATTCTCAATATGTTCTACTTCAGGCCGCGGCCTTTCGTGGATCTGGATGTCAACCTGCTCTTCTACCAACCTACGGACTCGTCGTTTCCGGCTAATTCGGCGGCGGCGGCCTTTGGCATGGCGTTCGGGATATGGGGGGTGAACCGCAAGCTGGGCTGGTTTGCCATTGGAGTGGCGACGTTGTACGGGCTGGCGCGGGTGTACGCGGGAGTACATTATCCGCTGGATATACTGGCGGGAGCGGTCATTGCCGCGGTGGTGACTTTCGGGGTTTTCAGGATTAGCGAGTTTGTTATGCCGATTCTGACAGCCATAATCAAGGTTGGGCGGATTGCGCGGCTGGCGTGATCCAGGGCTTGGCTCAGTCAGTAGTATGGGATTGGGCCGCCGACGTAGAGGCCGAGGTCGGCGCCGCCGACCAGGTGGATGTGGGCGTGGAACTGGGTCTGGAGCGCGTCCTGGCCGAAGTTGGAGACTATCCTGTAGCCGTTGGGACACATTTCTTCGCCGAGCTTGGCGGCGAGTTTTCCGATGCGTGCCATGAGGTTGCCGCTATCCCATAGCTCTCGCTGGGTCATGTGTGTAGTGGGAATGAGCATGATCTGGACGGGGAACCAGTCGAGGCGGTTGCGGAATACGAGGATGTCGTCCTCTTCGTGAATCTTTCTGGATGGCAGGCGTCCGGCGACGATCTCGCAGAATGTGCAGTATTGGGGCAAGGGCTATCGTTGCCTTCCGCGGCGCGGCACTCGCTCGGGAGCGCCGCGTCTGCTGCCGTCCCTGCGGTTGACGCGGTAGTCAGGGGCGTCCATGCGGATTATCGTGCCTGACGACTGGTCCTGAGTACGGGATATGATTGGGCCGGAGCTGTCGGCCATGTCCATGGGGCTGGTAATGACTGTGGGGATACGTGAGTTGTGGCGATGGACCACTATCTGGTACAGCTTTTCGTATGCCCAGTCGCTCAGAAGGTCGCTGCTGAGGTGGTCCAAAATCAGGAGCGGCGAGTTCCTTATCTGGTCGAAGACACGGTCATACGCGACACCGCTATCCGGTCGAAAGGTGGACCTGAGGTAATCCATCAGGTCAGGGACGAATGTGAAGGATACAGGCTGACCGCGAGACTTTCGCTCGGCGGCAATCGCCACTGCCAGATGGGTCTTTCCGACGCCGGTTTCGCCAAAGAGTGTGAGCCACCCCCAGCCATCCGGATCGGAGGCATATCTCCTGGCGGATTCGAGAGCGTTTTCCAGGCTGGTCCGCTGCGCCGCGCTGGCATTGTTCCCGCGAACGTCGAATGTATCGAAGGTCATTCGAAGGAGCATATCCTCGGGGATACTGCCAAGGTCTCTGGAGGGTTCCGGGGTTTGGCCGGGAATCTCGACAATGCGGCTCAGGTCCCGGTTAGTCATTCTGCTCGATATGTAAGGGTCTATATCCGTGACGCTCATCGAGGTAGTCACGATGGTGGGGAGTTGGGCGTTCGCCCTTCGGTTGAAGATTTGCTGCAGCTTCTCCTGAGCCCAGGGGGTGGCGCTCTGTGTACCCAGTCCATCCAGAATCAGCATCGGAGCGTCGTTGACCTGATCGAATAGTTCCGAGTATGAGATCAGGCTGTGCGGGGCGTAGGTGGAACGCAGGTCGTCGAGCAGGTCTGGCACATGGACGAAGAATACCGGTCTGCCCTGCTCTATACAGCGGTTGGCGATAGCGGCGGCGAGGTGAGTCTTGCCTGACCCATTCGGACCAGTGAGAATCAGCCATCCTCTTGGTTCCTCGGCGTATTCAACGGCGGCCTCATAGGCGGAGGCAAACATCCGCTTGCCCTCGTCGCTTTCCGTCTTTCCTGTGGGGTCTGCCGAGTCGAATGTCATGCGGGATAGGACGCCCAGGTTGGAGTAGCGGCGGAGACGCGCCGTTCTTTCGCTCGCCGTAGTCTCGGCCTGGCACTCGCAGGGCTGGGCCCTTCCAAAGTCCGGGTGGCCAACGGGCACATCGAGCGTCAGCCATCTACGGCCATCACAGATGGGGCATTCGTCCTCATTCCGCTGGACGAAAACGGGGCCATTTTCCGGGCGACTCACATCGCCGTTCGACGGTCTAGAATCCCGTAACCTTTTTAAGATGTCTTCCAGATTCTCCATGTCTTCTGCCTTCGCGTTCCCATCTTTCCAATATGGCTGATATATACCTCCAGTTTCGTTTGTTATTCGCCACGGCCTCGCTGAAGGCGTCTTCTATCCAGTCCTCGTGGTACATCGCCTCGGCTTCGCGCAGCTGGTCTGAGATGATGGGGCTGAGAAGTCCGATGTTCTGCTCGTACATCTCGAATATGTTCGGGCGTTCCGCCGGAGGTCCCACAGGTTCGTATTCGGCTGGCGCATCCTGGGGAGGCTTATTGGC
>JAAXHY010000006.1 GCA_012270665.1 Dehalococcoidia bacterium | reverse complement strand
AGTACTCTCGTCCTCATTCACGGAGTACGCGTCCCCTCCCATCGAACTTCAAGTGAGGCCTTTGCCCTCGAATGAGCCTCCATCTTTCACCGGCGCAGTCGGTCAATATGGAATAGAATCGAGCCTAGACTCCAATACTCTGGTGTTCGGGGACTCTCTAACACTGACTGTTGAAATCAGTGGCCAGGGCAATTTCGACACACTTCCCGACCCTATCTGGCAGGACGTGCCCGGATGGCGAGCATTCGAAAACGACTCATCCCACCGCACCTTCGTTCAGGACGGAACAATAAACGGTTCTAAGATTTTCGAACGTGTCCTGGTCCCCGATGCGCCCGGCGACTTCGACTTGCCTCCAATCGAATACTCTTACTTCGACCCCGAACAGGAAGAGTACGTCACCATTTCATCCGACGCCTTTTCGATCAAGGTCGCGCCAGACCCAAACGCCGTAGCAGTACCGGACCCATCTGCGGCAGTTGACGGATCGGTGGAAGTCGCGGACATAAGGCACATTAAGCCTGCTCCGGGCGGTATAGGTACGCCATCGAACCCGATGCACATCAACTCTCTGGTGTGGGGTTTGGGAACGCTGCCGGTCGTTGCATTCGCTGTTCTGATAGTGTGGCGTTGGGCTTCGGCCAGACGACAGGCCCTACTCATCGCAAACGCGCCGATTCGAGCTCGCCGACTGGCGCTGAATCGATTGTCGAACCTGGACCCTTCGGCATCCGGCGCCGACGCAGCCACCGCAGCCCTTCACGGATATCTGAGCGTAGTCTTAGCGCAACCATCCTCGGCGCTGCAGATGTCGGAGCTCAAATTGCGATTGCAAGAACGCGGGGTGAGCGCTGAATCACTCCGACGCCTCGACGCGCTGATTCGCGATCTCGACCAAATGCGCTTCGCGCCGCCGGAGATGGTTGATGTCGGCAACAGCAGCAAGGCCGTGGCCGATGTAGTCCACAGAATCGAGCGAGAGGTTCAGATATGAAAGCCTTGCTTGCGACCATCGCTGCCTCCGCAGCGGCATTCGTCCTGGTAAGCGTGGCATATGCCGAAGAATTGTCCGACATGGACACCTTCATCGCAGCTGGCCTCTTCTATGAGGAAGGCAACTACGGAGAGGCGGCGCGTACATACGAGCATCTCATAGGACTGGGTTACCGGGACGCGGCGCTCTACTACAATCTGGCGAACGCTTACTACAAATCGGAAGACCCGGGGTACGCCATCCTCAACTACCTCAGGGCCAGCAGGCTTGCTCCTTTCGACGAGGATATTGAGGCAAACCTCTCATTTGCGCGTGAGCAGCTTGACAATCCCAACTCAAGGGAGGCCACAACTCCGGTCTTCGTCCAGATATCAGAGTTCGTACCGTGGATAACATTCAACCAAGCAGCGATAGCCACGCTCTCTTCGTGGCTGGTCTTCGGTCTGTTATGCGTGCTGTATCTCTGGGTCAGGAGATTTCGAGAGTCAGCAGCCTTGGGCCGAGTCGCGGCGGTCGCCGTCCTTTGTATTTTCGTCTTCGGATCAATCACTATCGGAAAACACGTAGAAAGGCTCCACTGGGAGCAAGTCGCGGTCGTAACCGCCGAATCTACTGGGGTTTTCCACGGTCCGAGGGAAAGCGACGATCCCAGATTCAACTTGGACGCCGGTAGCGAAGTCAGGTTGATTGAAGCCAGGGGCGCTTGGTGGAAGATAGGCATTTTCGACACAGGAGTCGAAGGCTGGATAGCGGGGGCGGACGCGGAAACAGTACTTTCCAATAGAGGATGATCGCTTGAATCCCTAGTTGGCTGCGAATTCATTCCAACTCTCGCCCAGCCTGACCTTTTTCATTCCACGCTCCACGATGTACAATCGGCGCGCGCAGAACTATGGATACCAGGCTCCTAAGACCCAGACTAACTCGAGTTCCGTCCACGCTTGACGCATTCAGGAATCCGGGGTTCCGGTTGCTGTGGCCTGCCAATTTTTTCTCCTACATCTCGCGATGGATGCAGATGACCTTTTTGGCGTGGGTCATCTTGGAGAAGACAGGATCGCCCTTCTTGGTGGCGTTAGTCGGTTTCTTCGGAATGTTTCCGCTCCTAGCGTTTGGCGCGTTCGGAGGAGTGCTGGCGGACAGAATGAATCGCCACACACTGTTGCTGAGCACCCAGATTCTCAACCTGGTAGCCGCGGTGTTCATGACGGCGCTCCTAGTGACCGACATGTTCGTCTTCTGGCACTCATACATCGTCGTGTCCGCCAGCGGTCTCGGCTGGGCTTTCGACATGCCATCAAGACGAGCGGCGGTTCACGACCTGATAGGCAGAGCTGGCGTCACTAATGGGATGGCGCTCGATTCCGTAGGGATGCACGCGAGCAGAATGGCGGGCCCGGCGCTTGCCGGCGGTCTGATAGCCCTAATCGGCGTGAAGGGCGGATTTTTCGTCATTATCGCCTTCTACCTGATCGCCATCGCGTTCATGATGTTCCTTAGACTGCCCCCACGCAGTAACTCAGTGGTGTCGCGCAGCATAGTGAGAAACTTAGCCGAAGGCTTTAGCTACGTGCGCGGCAATCGCATCATCCTTGCCACCGTGATAATAACGGTGTTGATGAATCTCTTGCTGTTCCCATACATGCAGATGGTGCCAGTCATCGCCGTTGAAATCCTCCAAGTGGGACCGGGGTTGATGGGTATAATGATGGGAGCGGACGGACTGGGAGCAATAATCGGGTCAATATCCATCGCATCGGCAGGGCGACTCAGACACCACGGCAGGGTATATCTGGGTGGTTCGATCATTGGGTTGGTCATGGTTCTGATGTTCGCGGGCTCTAACGTCTTTGCTCTGTCCATGCTGATTCTCTTCTTGCTCGGCTTGGGCACGGCCGGGTTTGGGACCATGCAATCAACGATAGTCGTGATTGCGGCGAGCGAGGATATGCGTGGCAGGGCGCTGGGGGTCATTTCTCTTGCAATAGGCGCGGGGCCGGTAGGCGCGCTGCTCATAGGCACAGTTGCTGAGACCACTTCACCGCCGATGGCAATCGCCATGTTTGCGGCGCTTGGGCTGATCACAGTCGGCGCGGTTGGCATACTGATGCCGGAGATTCGGGCTCCGATAGTCCAGGACGCTGACGGCGCTCAGTCGGACACCGCGCGTCCTGTAGTCCAGCGCAGCTAGGCTACGACAATAGCAATAGCGCATTCGGAATCTGAACCTGACGGATCACCGCAAGGTCTGGCTCTGTGCAAGCGACTCCGACGCTACACGCCATAGGAAACTCTGAATCTGTGGAGTGTCAGTTCGGGTTCTATGGGGGCGACCGGAAAATACTCCTCTTCCTGTATCTTGGCAACTATCAACCAGGGGCCATCCTCTTCCAGGGCATGAAGTAGAGCGGACTCTAGCTCCTCTTCGTCCAGGACAGTGGTGGTTTTCTCGATTCCACAACCCTGGGCAACCTGTGCCAGATCCGTGCCGAATGCGGTGTGACTTGCCTGATATCCGGTTTGGGCCCACTGCTCGTTATCCCAAACTACGACTATAAGGTTCTCAGGACTCTCGCGGCCAATTGTTGCTATTGTCCCCATATTCATCAGCAGAGAGCCGTCTCCGTCCAAGGAGATGACCTTCTCGTCCGAGGAGAGAGCCATCCCCAGTGCAATGGAGGAGCATAGTCCCATCGAGCCGTAGGTGTAGAAGTTTCTGTCTCGGTGTCCGGCGTGCCACAACTCGTCGGTGGTAGGACCTAGGTTCGCAACAACGGGAAGATCGCCGATCAGGGTAAGCAGTCTTTTGGTGGCGGAGAATCTATGCAAGTTTGCCTCCGTGCAAGAGTGGAGTCAGGCAGAGCGCCAGCGGCTGGCGCGAGGCGTAGCAGAGCTTGAGCGCCCCTGAGACTCGCATTTCGAGCCTGTCATCGGTATCCAGAGTGTAATGCTGAATGCCGAGTACATCTAGGATCGGGCGGGTGGCGCGCCCCATGGCGACTTGGGCTATGTTGAACTCCCCGACCTCACCGCGCAGATTGATGAACATCGGAAGAGGCACGCGAGCGGGCAGGCACAGACTGGCGAGGGCGTTGACGCAGTTGCCGAATCCGCTGGACTGCATGAAGACGGCGGCGTTCCTCCCTCTGGCATATGCCCCGGTCGCTATGCCGATGGCCTCTTCCTCTCGCGTAGCGGAGACGACATGGAAGTAATCGTCTTCCTCCATGAGGCTGGTGACCTGATGGATGCTAACGTCCGGGACGTAGGCTATCAGTGACACCTCAGAGTCTTTGAGGGACTTGACGATGGTTTCAGCCCAGTTCATTGTTGCTCACTCTCTACGATTTCTGAAACGACATCTACAAGATTGCCTGATTTTGGGATACGGGATGTCATATACCCATTACGTGATAGCCAGTGTCAACGTGGATAACCTCGCCGGTGATGCCTGAGGACATGGGGCTGCACAGAAAGAGCGCTGTGTTGGCGACTTCTTCGTGAGTTATGTTGCGTCCCATCGGAGAGCGGTCGGCGTGGGCGCGCTTCATGTCTCGGTAGCCGCTAATGACGCGGGATGAGAGGGTGTCAACAGGGCCGGCGCTGATGGCGTTTATGCGGATGTCATCGCGTCCGAGGTCCCAGGCGAGCTGCCTGACTTCGTTTTCGAGCGCCGCCTTGGCGGTGCCCATTACGTTGTAGCCCGGGAATACACGGTCGGAGGCCTGGAAAGTCATGGTTATAATGCTGCCTCCCCTGCCCTCCATCATGGGCGCGGCGTGCCTAGCGACTGACACGAGCGAGTAGGCGCTTATGTCGAGCGCGAGGCGAAAGCCTTCCCTGGGGGTGTCTATGAAGGGACCACCGAGGTCTTCGCGGTTTGCGAAGGCGATGGAGTGGACAATGACGTCTATGCCATCCATATCGGAGGCGAG